>JAZUSJ010000245.1:0-11563 GCA_045606685.1 Eubacteriales bacterium | reverse complement strand
CGTCCGGATAGGGTGATGTCCTTAGCGGAGAATTTTACACTTTGTGAAAAGTGCGAGCATCGCATTTGACTAGTCAAACGCAAATGGGCTAAGCCCAAACCCATATTACAAGCAGAAAGAGATAACAAATCGGTTATAATGTGCCGAAATGTTATCTCTTTTTCTGTTGGCATAAAGTGTTATTCTTTGCTAACGCAAAGAGTGATATTGTCGCACAGCGACAGTGATATTGAAGCCTTGCGGCTTCAGTGATATTCTATTCGCCTAAAAGCTCGCGTAGCGAATATCACTCGGCGTAAGCCGAATAACACTGCGTAAGCAAAAATTTCGCCTTTGGCGAAATATACTCGCACGCAGGCGAATAGAGTTGGGGTGATACTCCGTTAAGAGTATCACGCCTACAACTCGCGGATTTTTCTCTTATGTAAGATTACTCAGCGTCAGCAGCCTCTGCAACCTCTTCAACTGCTTCCTCAGCGGGAGCAGCCTCAAGCAGAGCCTTAGCCTCTTCCAACAGAGCGCGGATGGACAGGTTGACCTTCTGCTTTTCGTTGTCAATGCCAACGATCTTAGCGTCAACGATCTGGCCGATCTCAAGCACGTCTGCGGGCTTTGCGATCTTGGTCATAGCGATCTGAGAAATGTGGATCAGACCGTCTACGCCGTCAACGATCTCTGCAAATGCGCCAAAGGGCATCATGCTGACGATCTTAACGGATGCAACGTCGCCTTCTGCATAGGTGTGAGTAAAGATGTACCAGGGGTTGGTCTCCTCGGTCTTGTAGCCAAGGGAAATTCTCTTCTTTTCCTTATCAAAGCTCTTGACAAAGACGGTCAGAGTATCGCCGATTGCAACAACGTCTGCGGGAGACTTGATTCTTTTCCAGGACAGCTCGGATGCGTGAACCATACCGTCAACGCCGCCCAGGTCGATGAATGCACCGTAAGAGGTCATGCTCTTAACGGTACCGGTGTAAACCTTGCCTTCCTCGATCTCGTTCCAGAAAGCTTCCTGCTGAGCGCGGCGCTCGTCTCTCTGTACCAGACGAATGGAGCCCTTAGCCTTCTTGCCCTCACGGATCTCGATGATTCTCAGCTTAACGGTGGTGTTCAGAATGGAAGCCAGATCTCCATCCTTGGGAACACCGGTCTGAGATGCGTGTACGAACACACGGTTGCCGTCGACGGATACGATAACGCCACCCTTAACAACCTCGATGACAATGCCCTCCAGCACTTCCTCGGTGTCCTTAGCTGCGACGATCTTGTACCAGTTCTTGTCAGAATCGACGCGCTTCTTGGAAAGCTCAGCAACTCCCTCGATGTCGCTGACGCGAATGACAAAGGCATCTACCTTGTCACCTTTGTGGAATCTGTCAGTCAACTTTTCGGGAGAATCATCAACTTGCTCGGCCTTGATGTAACCCGTAACGCCTGCGCCGAGGTCCAACTGGATCTCTGCATCGGTAACGTATTCAACGGTTCCGGTAACGACATCTCCTGTATTTAAAGTTTTGAGTGATGATTCCAACAGCTCTTCAAAGTTTTCAATAACTTCGCTCATGGTTTTTTCTACCTCCTCAATTATATCGCGCGGTGTTGAGGCACCTGCCGCGATCCCCACCCTTTGGTGAGTAAACGGTCCATACGCAGACAGCTGTGCAGCACTTTCCACCATGTAGGTATCAGGACACGCACTCTTGCTGATATGGTACAGTTTTGTCGAATTTGAACTGCTCCGACTTCCTATGACAATCATGCAATCACACGCGCCCGCAAGGCTTGCAACCTCTTTCTGGCGAATTTCCGTGATACTACATATTGTATCAAAAATTATCGGATTTGTATATAGTTTTTTGATAAATTCTTTCGTTTTTAACCATTCGCCCAATTTTTGCGTTGTTTGGGCAACCATTATTGGTACTTTTGCGCATACTCTTTCCCATTTTTCAGGTGTCAGAATGCTTTGAAGCTCCGCAAGGTCGGAAAAAACGATCATTTCACCGTCAAAACGCGAAAGAAAGCCCACTACCTCGGGGTGATCCTTTGCGCCCAGCACGTACAGCACGTGGTCAGGAGTATTATGATCTGCGACGATCTCATGGATCTTTTTGACAAACGAGCAGGTACAATCCACAAAGGAAAAATACGGATTCTTTGTCTGACACCGTACCAGCATCTCCTCGGTTTCCCTTGTCATGCCATGCGCTCGGACAAACACCTTAACGGGAGCCTCCCGACATGCCTCGTCACAAAGCCGCTCGATCTCACTCTCATGCGCAATGCCAACGCCCTGTGCCGCAAGGCGAGCGACGTAGGTATCGTTATGGATCAGCCTGCCCAGCGTAAAAATACGCGTTCCGGGGGCATGCGAAGCGATCTCCTTCTCCACAGCATCGGCTGCTCTGCCCACGCCAAAGCAAAAGCCTGCGTGCTTGGCTACCACTACCTCTCTGCTCATACGCGCTTCTCCCCGCTCTTGAACTGCTCACCCAGCGTGCAGATACGATCGTACACCTTTTCCGTAATGGCGGTATACTCCGCAGTACCGCTCAATCCGCATGCGTATTCCTCATACGGCATGGGCTTGCCGATCACGATATCCACGCGGCGGCCGAGCTTATATTTATAATCCTTCATGCAAAGATAGCACGGCAAGATTGTTGCGTGCGTGCGGCTTGCGATCATGCCAAGTCCGTGGTGGATCTCGGTATTCCGGGGATCAACACCGACGTAGCGGTGTCCTTGCGGAAAGATGCCGACGCACTTTCCCTCTTTGAGCAAAGATATACTCTTTTTGATGGCGGAAACGTCACCACCGCCGCGATCGACCGGAAACGCTCCCAGCCCCTTGATCAAAAGATTCAGAAGCGGTATGCGAAACAGCTCCTTTTTGGCCATAAAGTGCGGCTGTTGCTGCTTGGTTACGGCACACAAAAAGATCGGATCGGCAAAAAATGTGTGGTTTCCGCAGATGATATAAGGCCCGTCGGATGCGGCAGGCTCATTTTCTGCTCCATGCACGTGCAATCGGAGCAACCACATAAAGGGCCTGCGCAGCGTTCCCTGGAATACTCTGTAAAAACCGCTCTTCATCTTACAGATCGTTGAGCTTGTCGCCAAGCTTTTCCTTGATAAAGGCAAGCAGGCTCTCAAGGCTTTCGTCAAAGGTCAGCCCGGAGTTGTCGTACATGATCGCGTCGTCTGCGGGGATCGCGGGGGCGATCTCTCTGCCTGCATCCTGCGCGTCACGCGCCACCATTTCCTCCATGACCTGCTCAAGCGTGACCTGTTGTCCCTTTTCGATCAGCTCCAGATAGCGGCGCTTTGCGCGGGTTTCGGGAGATGCGGTCATGAACAGCTTGAGGTCTGCATTGGGAAGAATGACGGTACCGATATCTCTGCCGTCCATGATCACGCTGTTCTTTCTTGCGATCTCCTTCTGCGTTTCCAGAAGGAAGGCTCTGACCTCGGGGATCTTGGATACGCCCGAGGCGTACATGGAGATCTCGGGCTCACGGATGCGGTCACCGGGATTTGTGCCGTTGAGATAAATATTCTGCACACCGTTCTCAAATTTGACCTCGATGTGGATCTCGGGCAAAAGTGCGCATACGGCTGCTGCGTCATCGGCTGCGAAGCCGTGATCGCGCACGTAAAGGCCTACGGTGCGATACATCGCGCCCGTATCTACGTAAACGATGCCAAGCTTTTTGGCGATCGCCTTGGAAAGCGTTGTCTTACCGGCTCCGCCCGGTCCGTCAATGGCAATCTGAATCATGTTTATCTCCTTAAAGTTTAATAATCGGTTGCGGCGCTCTCTCCTGCCAGGTGTCCCGTAGAAAAGGCGATCTGCAAATTAAAGCCGCCCGTATATGCGTCCACGTCCAGCACCTCGCCTGCAAAATACAGCCCCGAAACAAGGCGGGATTCCATGCTGGCAGGCTTGATCTGGCGCGTATCCACACCGCCCTTGGTCACGATGGCCTCGTCAATGGGGCGAAATCCGCTCAGGCGCACGGGAAAGGCCTTGAGCAGCGCGACAAGCGCATGGCGCTCGGCTGCCGTGACCGAATTGACCTTTTTCCTCGGATCGATGCCTGAACATTCCACCACGGTTTCGATCATTTTCTGCGGCAAAAGGTCGCCAAGGCTGTTGAGAAAGTCTTTGTTCTGATATTTGGAAAAATCCGAAAGCAAGCGCGCGTCCAGTGTTTTTTCATCCAGCGCGGGCTTGAGATCAATATAGGCTGTGTATTTTTCGGGCGCAATATCCGGCAGATGCGCAGATGCGCTCAAAATCATGGGGCCTGTCAGGCCGAAATGCGTGAACATCATTTCCCCGAAATCGCGGTACACGACCTTTTCCGAGGCGTTATCCTTAATGACAAGGCCCACGTTACGCAAGGAAAGCCCCTGCATGGCGCGGCACGTGCGCCCCTGGCAGGTAATGGGAACGAGCGAGGGCAAAAGTCTGGTGACGGTATGTCCCGCGTCGGCTGCCAGGCGGTAGCCGTCACCGTCCGAGCCTGTGAGCGGATAGGATTTGCCGCCCGTGCAAATGATGACACGGTCAAACTCATAAGGCTTCACGGTACGCAGCCCGCACACGCGTCCGTCCGAGATGTGCAGGGCGGTGACGCGCTCGTTGACCACCTTGACGCCTGCGTCCAGCACGGCGCGTCGCATGGCGTTGACGATATCGATCGCCTTATCCGACACGGGAAAAACGCGGTTGCCGCGCTCGGTTTTGAGCGGCACACCGAGATCCTCAAAAAAGGCCTTGGTATCCGCGGTGGTAAAGGCTGCCAGTGCGCTGTAAAGAAAGCGCGGATTGGTAGGCACGTTGGAAAGAAAGGTGTCCCTGTCGCAATCGTTGGTCACGTTGCATCTTCCCTTGCCCGTAATGCGCAGCTTTTTGCCAAGGCGATCGTTACGCTCAAACAGCGTCACATCTGCACCCATATTGGCGGCAGCAACCGCTGCCATCATCCCTGCCGCACCGCCGCCTATCACGGCAACGCGCACGGGGGAGAAATCGTTATAATCCATACTCATTGCTGGGTTTTATCGTAAATGTCGTATTCGTCCCACAGCACCTCAAGCTGGCGCAGTCTTTCGGTTACCTGCTCCTGGCAAACACGCGAAACGGCTACGACAAGCGCGTTGATCACGCTCAAAGGTGCAACAAGCGAATCCACAAAGGACGCCATATCGCTCTGTGCGACCAGCAGCTGGTCAGCACTTACGGCAAGCGGAGATTCCACGCTGTCGGTCAGGCAGATCACGTCCGCACCGTTTTTGTGTGCATATTCGGTTGCCTTGATGATTCTCTTGGAGTATCTGGGGAAGCTGATGGCGATGACCACGTCACCCTCTCCCACGCCCAGCATCTGCTCAAACACCTCTGCGCCCGACGCCGTCTGTACGCGACGCACGTTATCAAAGATCATGCGCAGGCTGTGATCCAGAAAGGATGCCAGCGAGGACGAGGAGCGCACGCCCAGAATATAAATGCTTTTGGCGCTGACGATGCTGCCCACTGCTGCGTCAAACGCTTCGCGGTCAATGCCCTCCAGCGTTTTGCGGATCTTTTCCGCATCCGACTCCAGCACCTTGGAAAGCACGTCACCCTTACCGATCAGGTTATTGGTGACCTCGATACGCTGGAAGGAGGTCAGCTTGGTGCGGATCAGCTCCTGCAGCGATTTCTGGAACTCGGGGTAGCCCTCGTAGCCAAGCTCAATGACAAAGCGCACCACGGTAGACTCGGAAACGCCAACAGCGCGCCCCAGCTTGGATGCAGTCATGTAAGCCGCCTTGTCGTATTCCTGCAAAATATATTTTGCGATCAGCTTTTGCCCTTTGGAAAAGCCGATCATATTCTCTTCAAGAAGTCTTAAAATGTCTCTTTTCATAACAGATATCCTTTCTGCCGTCAAGATTGGTGCTCAAAGCACGCCAACTTTAATTATACACCCATTTCCCTTTTGTGTCAAGGCTTTTTGCAAGTTATTGAAGGTAAAATTGCAAAAAAGCCCCCTCAATCCTTTCCCTGCAAAGATCAAGAAAGGCGGGAGCAAGCTCCCGCCATACGAAAATCTACGTTTAAATCTTCTTATTGACAATGCGTTTGATGATCCCGGGTACTGAACACACTATTGTAAATAACAAAGCCTGCCCCCAAATACACCACCCGTTGAACATAATCATCAACCCCAGCAATATTCCTTGAAACCAATCTACAATGAACATAATTGCTGCTAACGCAAAAAAATTAAGTACACTACCTATAACACAAACAACTGTGCGGATATTCCAAAAACGTTTTCCGGGAGATTTCACGATGCAATCCATAGCAACTGCAACATATACCAAGATCCACATAAGCCAAGGAGCACTGACCGTAACACCGGCAAAGATGGAGTAAGAATTACGCAGTACGACTACAGCCCATACAACATAACCGATCACAACTGCAAACATCAAAAAAGGCAGAATCGACAACCACCTTGTTTTATAGCCACGATGCATGATTTGCAGCTTCACCAGCTGTATGACAAGAATTACCAGCGTTGCAATAGTAACTACACCGACCAAAACCGTAGAACTGTACATCATAATAACATTGTTTAAAAGCGCAACGATCAATTTCAGAAATTCGATCAACACTTTTGGGAACAAGATCGACAATATCACTATGAGTATCCAAAAGAACACTACCACTGCCATCGCTATCAGCACCTTGACCGTAAGTTTGGTGTGTTTTTCGCTATCCTCCACATTTTCAGTATTTGCTGTATTCATCTGATTATAAAGAATCTGATTATACAGAGTTTGGAGAGATTGGGCCTCGGTATGCGTAGCCGTGTCCTGATATTGCGTTTTTCTCTGTTTCGGATTCAACTCCTCCACGGTCACATCAAAATATTCGGCAAGCATTTGCAGAGATTCGTCACTTGGCATACCGAGTCCGTTTTCCCATTTTGCAACGGCAGAACGGCTGATATGAATATCTGCCGCGAGCTTGGTCTGTGAGATGCCCTTTTCGCTGCGTAATTGTTTGAGTCTTTTCGAAAATTCCATCGTGACTCCTCCTTTCCTCTGCCGTTATTTTAGCATGGTTGGGTGCAAAAAGCCATACTTTTGGCTGTTACTTTGGCTGTTACTTTGAAAAAATCGCCAAGCAGACGCACCGTACATGGATTTCACAAGCAATCAGTACTGCGGGAGCAAGCCACCGCCCTACCAAGTGCGGCGGGCGATCGAATTTCGTCTTTTCCGAAATATTTCGCCCCTACGAAACTTTCCGCATTTCGCACTCAATTTTTTCTTGCAAATTCGCTTGCCAAAATCGAATACGTACCAACCGTGCGGTACGCGCCCTTGACCAGCATGGCCTCGCGTCGCTCGCCCTCAAACCTCATGCCAAGACGCTCCATGAGTCGGCAGGAGCGGTCGTTGCCTTTGATGTACCTTGCCTCAATACGGTGCAGCTTGAGCGCGACAAAGCCAAAGCGAACCACCTCGCGAACGGCCTCGGTCGCATACCCCTTGCCGCCAAAATCGGGATGGAACACGTATCCGATCTCGCCTGCGTCGTTGGGGTAATCAAAGCGCGTAAAGCCGCAAGAGCCGATCACTCTGCCGCTGGCCTTTTCTACCACGGCCCAGTCGAAATAGTCGCCCACGCTGTATCTCTGCCCGATATAGCGCAGATAATCCTGCGTGTATTCCATGCTCGTATGCGGCGCCCAGGTCAGAAACTCGGTCACGTCCTCCCGACAGGAATAGGCGTATATGTCTTCCTTATCCGAAACCAGCATCTTGCGCAAAATCAATCGCTCGGTTTCAAGCGTGGGGATCTTGGAAAATATTCTGTATATGCTTTCTTTTTTCATGGGCTTTGCTCTGCTCTCCTTTGTCGGTCATACTCTCATTATAACGGATACGCGGCCATTTTGCAAGAGCTAAAAAAATATTTGCCAAATATTGCGCTTTGCCGTGACAAGCCGCGACTTTTGTGGTATAATGGAAAAAGACACCGCAAGGAAAGGGGGATGCACATGAATGAACAGCTGGAGCGCGTGATGGTGCCTGTCATACTGGGCAACAACACCGAGGCTTTGACCACAGCACGCAGGCTTTACCGCCGCTACGGTGTGCTGTCACACCTCTATTGCACCCGTCCCTCCTGGTTTACGTATCTCCTTTCGTATGTGCGCGTGGTGCGCACCCCCGATTATTTGCAGGGAGATTTGCTTTTGGAGGATCTTTGCAGCTTTGCGCGTGAATACCCCGACCTGCTCTTTTGTCTGATCCCCTGCACCGAGCAATACAGAGCCTTTTGCATGGCGCACGCTGCAGAGCTGGAGCCGTATTACGTCATCATGCAGCCCGAGCAGCTGGCGCACGGTCAACTACCCTATCTTACCAAGGAGGAGCTGCCGATATGAAGCTTACAGAACTCATAGAGCATCTTGATCATACCTGTAAGTGGCCTATTCCCGATGCGGATATTACTTACGTTTGCAACGACTCGCGCAAGGCAGGCCCCGATTGTCTGTTCGTCTGCATCCGCGGCTACGTCAGCGACGGACACAACTACGCCATGTCCGCATACGCAAACGGTGCGCGCGTTTTTTTGGCAGAGCGTCCGCTTGATCTGCCGGGCGACGCCTGCGTGATATGCTGTCCCGATACCAGAATTGCGCTTGCCACGGTTGCCGCAACCATTTACGGACACCCTGCGGACAAGCTGCACGTGATCGGCATCACGGGTACCAAGGGCAAGACCACCACGGCACTCATGATCCACGGTGTGCTGGAATCGCTTGCCATCCCCTCGGCTTACATAGGCACCAACGGCGTTGATTTTGCGGGCAGGCACTACGCCACCATCAATTCCACCCCCGAAAGTCTGGATCTGCATCATTATATGGCGCAGATGGTGGAATGCGGCATCCGATACGTGGTCATGGAGGTCTCCTCGCAGGCACTCAAGCTGAACCGCGTACACGGCATCAGGTTCGACACCTGCATCTTTACCAATCTCTACCCCGATCACATCGGCGGCGTGGAGCATGCCGACATGGAGGAATACAAGGCCTGCAAGCGCATGCTGTTTTGCATGCCCGGCATCCGGAATATTCTTTGCAACGCAGATGATCCCGAAGCGTCCTATATGATCAAGGGCGCAAGCGCTCCCGTGACCACGTTCGGCACGGGCGACACCTGTGCGTGGCGCGGCAGCTCTGCCAAGGCCGAGATCTGCCACCGCGTTCCCGGCACTTCCTTTATTTGCCACACCCCCGACGGTCTTGCCCTGCCCGTGCAGATCCCCTTCCCGGGCGATTACAGCGTTTACAACGCGCTTTGCGCCCTGGCCGTTTGCGACAAGCTGGGGATTTTGCCCCAGGAATGCATCGCAGCCCTTGCGCACGTGCGCGTCAAGGGACGCTTTGAGCCTGTTTTTCTGCCAAGCAGACCGGACAGCACCTTTATCATTGACTATGCACACAACGGAGCTTCCCTGCGTGCCGTGCTGACCTCACTGCGCGCTTACAAGCCCTCTCGTCTGATCTGCCTGTTCGGCTCTGTGGGTGACCGCACGCAGATGCGGCGCGGTGAGCTTGGTGCGGTGGCAAGTGAGCTTTGCGATCTCTCAATCCTGACCTCGGACAACCCCGGCAACGAATCCCCCGACAAGATCATTGCGGATATTGCGGCTGCCTTTACCCATGACCGCTACGTTTGCATCCCCGACCGTGCCGAGGCAATCGCTTTTGCCGTCAAAGAGGCAAAGCCGGGCGACGCGATCCTGCTGGCGGGCAAGGGACACGAATCCTACCAGTACGTGCGCGGCAAATACCTGCCCTTCTCGGAGAGGGAAATTTTGATGGAAGTTGATAAGATGCTGTAATAACATTCCCAGTCCAACTCACAGTTGTAGTTAGTCGAATTCGTGAAATATCCTGTCGCTTCCAATACGTCAAAAAATACGGTATAATATCAGCACCAAGAAGAAAGAGGTGTGAATTATGATAAACAAAACCCATTTTGGAAAGAAAATAGCTGTACTAAGACGTAAAGCAGGATTATCACAAACAGATTTAGCCGAAAAGCTTGGTATTACATCACAGGCGGTATCAAAATGGGAATGTGGCAATGCAATACCGGATATTGATATACTCCTGGAGCTATCCCATCTGTATAAAGTTACAATTAACGAGATGCTTGAAGATGTTGATCTGCTTTGCGAATTAACCGGCAAGGAAACCGGCCGCTCTGGAATAGCCTATTTTGTGCCGGAGCAGGAACGAGATTATAATCTCGAATGGGTAAACAATATACAAAGCGGCAAATGGATCAAGCGTAATTGGGAACGCTCACGAGCCGACAATGCCTATATGGACGGTGTCGGAAAGCAGATCGCTTCTCAAGGCGGAATCATTCTTGAAATCGGCGCAGGTCCCGGTGGTGGATATATGCCCTACATTCTCAAAGCAAATCCGGATTCGACGGTAATCATCAGCGATCTTTCTCCAACGGTTGTTCGGGAATGGAAATCTTTCTTGGACAAGTCGCTTGATTCGCCCAATATCTATTACGCTGCTCTTGATTTTTGTAATATGCCTTTCAAGGATAACACCATTGATATCATTTCAGATGGTGGAGGCATTGGTAACTGCGAAGGAATAAAGGCAAAAGCCTTAAAAGAAGCGTTCCGAGTCTTGAAGCCCGGTGGCAAACTCATTACATCCACAGGTTTTGTAAACAAGGAAACGCTTGCAGCTCTCCCCCAACAAGCTCAAAAGGTTTTGCTTGAACAGCGTCCCGATGTGTTCGAAGATTTATATGAGGATACGGTTCTTGCCGGATTCAGTAAAATTGATAGTGTCATCAGCGGTTGTTGGTACACCGACAATGACGAAAGCACTATTGCCGATTTAGCACGTTCCCTTGGTGTGAATTTGAAATTCACAAGCTATACAAGATACTGTACTAAAGAGGAATAATACCTCATTGATCCAAACGGATGTGCATTTAAGCATATGCGCGATACAAGCCTTCTCCGCGGGAGAAGGTGGCGGCGTAGCCGACGGATGAGGTTCCCATAAAACCGCTCAAAGCCGTCTTAAACCGCTCGCCCCCAAAGGGCGACAAATGCATCCTCCGTAGTGTGCATTCACGAATGCATCGCACATCCGCTCATGTGAAAGAGCGTCCGCAAGATGAACCTCACCCACCGCCCGCTCGCAAGCTCGCTGCGCGGTCCCCCCTCTCCAGCGCCGAGGGCTTTTTTGTAAGTTCGCGCCCAAAAGGCGAATCCCAAAGCGCGAGAGCCTTCTTTTTTGAAAAGGATAGGGCAAATACCTGCCCTTCTCGGAGAGAGAGATTCTGATGGAAGTTGATAAGATGTTGTAATAAATATCCCCCCGTATAACGGGGGGTATTTCAGTTTCGGGCATAGCCCTAATAATACTGGCTGCGCACAAGTGCGCCTTCAATTGGCCTGCCAGCCATGCAACTGTTACTTACTACCCATAAATGGGTCCCGTGG
>JAZUSJ010000244.1:0-5990 GCA_045606685.1 Eubacteriales bacterium | reverse complement strand
TGAAGTAAAAAGAAAGCAGCCCTATGGGGCTGCGGAATAAGCGAAAAAAAGAGAGAGTAATGCGAAAAAAAAATTTTGCAAAGCTCTCTCTTTTTGTGATATGAGTGATATTCCGACTGCGTCGGAGTGGTATTATCGCTGCCGCGATAGTGATATTGAAGCCTTGCAGCTTCAGTGATATTCTATTCGCCATGAAAACTTGCGAAGCAAATATCACTTGGACGAAGTCCAAATATCACTGCGTAGCAATATCACTCGCCACAGGCGAATAGAACTGGGGAGATACTCCGCTTGGAGTATCTCCCCATCGGGCTGCTTTCCTTATTTATTTCTCATCCTCTTGATCTTATCCTCGTCCGGGGTTACGTAAGCCGTCCAGTTGGTGTGGTAGATGACAAGCCCCGGCTTGGCTGCGGGCGGCTTTTTGACGTGGCGCACCTGGATATAGTCCACCGCGATGTTCTCTCCCGTTGCCTTGGAGTGAAAGGCCGCGATCTCGGCTGCATCGGTAAAGTCCTCTGCAGGCGGCTCTTCCCCGTCACACATCATGACCACGTGCGATCCGGGCACGCCCTTTACGTGAAACCACCAGTCGTTTCGATCGGCAACCTTGTGCGTGATGTACTCGTTTTGCACGTTGTTCTTACCGCACAGCACGCGATACCCATTGGTGGTCGTAAACTGCATGACCACGGGATTCTTATTCTTTTTTGGCGCGGCATATCCCTTCATGCGCGAAGCATACCCAAATCGGTACAGCTCCTCGCGGATCTCGTCCAGGTCTGCCTGCGTTTCGGCACGCGTCAGCGCATCAAACACGGTATACAGATACGCAAGCTCAGCCTCCCCCAGCTCGATCTGACGCGTCAGCTCGACCTTGGCGTTACGCAGCTTGGTATATTTCTTGTAATACTTCTGCCCGTTGGCCACGGGTGTCAGGCGGTCGTCCATCTCCACGATGCACGAGCCGTACTTACCGCTCTGCTCGTCCCACTCTTCATAGTCCACAAGCTCTGCGGACTTCATCCCCTTCTCCAAGCAATACAAATTACCCATGATCAGATCACCGCACTTCTTATAATGCTCCGCCTGCTCGCACTCGGCAAGCTCGCCTCTTTGCGCCTCCAGCTTTTTTACAATACGGCTTTCCCCGTGCGTCAGCAAGGAAAGAACGTCGGACGCGCGCTGCTTGATGCGCGTTTCGCGGTCACGCGTAGAGAAAAACACGTCGAGCAGCTTGCCTGCGCTCTCAAAATCCTGGCGCGGCATGTCCGCACCGTAATGCGTCAGCGAAATAAACGCGTACTCCACGGGCTTTGTTCCATCGGTGACCAGCGTGGGGCAATACGCACCTGTGCGGATCGCGCCCATGATCGCATCAAACGCGCGCCACAGCTCGGCAGCCGTGCAATACTTGACGGGCGTGTCCGTAAAGCGCGTTGCGCGATAGGCCATTTCTCTTGCCACGGCGGCAGAAATACCCATGTACCGCTCCAAAATCCAGCGGTCGGTACGTTGCTCACCGTCTGCCTTTGCATAAGCCAGCGCAAACGCCTCCTCGCTCTCGGTCAGCGGATCGCACTTGTTCTGCGCGGGCGGCAGCTCATAGATCATGCCCGGCAGCACCTGACGCTTGCTGGAGGTGGAGAAATCCACCGTTTTCAGCACAGCCAAAATCTTTTTGTTTTCATCCGCAAAGATCAGATTGCTGTATTTGCCCATGATCTCCGCGATCAGATAACGCGTGCAGGCAAAGCCCATTTCGTCACGCGTTTCAAACGCCAGCTCGCACACGCGCTCAAACCCGATCTGCGTGACCTTTTCCAGCTTTGCCCCCGACAAATGCTTGCGCAACAGCATGCAGAACATGGGAGGCTGCTGCGGATTTTCCTTTTGCACCTCGGAAAAGCAGATGCGCGGATTGTTTGAACCCGCATTGATCAAAAGGCGTTTTCCGCCCTCTGTCGTGCGCATTTGCAGCACGATCTCGTCACGCTCGGGCTGCATGACCTTTTCTATTCTGCCTCCCTGCCCCGTCCGAGTGATCTCGTCCAGCACGCAGGCAAGCATACCAGCATCAAATGCCATAAAAAATTCCTTTCAATCCGGTTACAGAAGGCTGTTCAGATCGCTCGCATTGGAGGCATCCGGCATGGGTATGACATATTTGTAATACTCAATGCCATACTTTTCGCAAAGCTCATACACCTTCTTTAAGTTATTCTTGCGTTCGCCGTTCTTTCCGTCCAGGCTGCACAGATAATATGCCTGGATCGAGGATTTTTCCACGTGCGCTCTCTGCTGCTCACTCTCGGCCATTTCGAGCGCTTCATACCAATACTCTTTCATTCTTCTGCCAAATCCGGTATCGCGCTTCCCGTTTTCATCCACAAACGGGAACATCTTGAGTCCCTTATCAAAAATGCCTACGTGCGGATTATATTTCGCGCCGTGCTCGGTCATGACCTGCATGTATTCCTTGATCTTTACCCAACCGGGGCCGTAATAATGCTGCATGAATTCATCCATGCACGCGTTGTATTCCTCCTCGGTCATATCAGGATTCCACAAAAGCTTGGCCAAAAGATACGAGCGCAGCTCGGCAAACTCACCCGAAACGGATACCTGCTGCCCTTCCAAGAACACGCCCTTGACGTTGTGATCGCGGTAGAACTGCACGTTCTCGCGCAGCACGCCGAAATTGGGGAAGAAGGTGAAGTAGGTTTCTGCGTTATAGGTGTAGTCCCAGATATAGAGCTTGTCACAGATCTCGCTCCACGCCTCAATATCCTTGCAGAAGGACTTGTTGCGCGAGCAGGAGGGATCGGACAGCGCGTGCGTAAAGCAGCACTCAATCGAGCAAAGACGGATGATGACGTTGTCGGCAGGGCGCACGGTCTTGGGAGGCGTGCGGGTATAACGGTACGCAAGCGTATCCACGTACACACCGGGATAATCGTCCTTGATATCGTTCGCGATGCGGTTGACAAAGGTCAAAAGCGAGCCCATTTCCGAGCCCTCAGCATCGTTGATGGCCTTGCAATTTGCGCATTGACAGCCGCCCACGCCTGCATCCGAGTCGTTCTGTGACACAGATATGATGGTGGCCTCGGGGTTATCGTCCAGCCATGCGCGCACGTTTGCAAGCACGGTAGCGTAGACCTCCTCATCTGTCAGGCAGGGCTGCACGTTGCCTGTGTGCGTCGTGCCTCCTGTCAGCAGGCTGAAGGTATGTACAAAGCGTCCCGCGTAGCCCACACCGCCGCCAATATCGGGAACGGGCGTGGAGTTATCGTAAAAGCTGTTGTCCTTGGAGTGATTGGCAAAATCCTGCTTATAGCGCATATCGTACCAGTAGGTATCGCGCAGCTCAAAGGCGGGATTGTGCAGCTTGGAAAAGCCTGCGGGAATCTCGGCAGACGCCTGATTGACAATGACGGTCGTGTCCGCAGCAAAGAACCGCACGCCAAGATAGTCCTCCAGAAAATCATATACACCGTACATGGTGCCGCGGTCGCAGCTGCCCGTGATGTACAGCTTGCCGCCATCCTCCAGCATGGTGTATCCGTCCAGCTCGACCTTGGCTCTGGCCTCGGTCACGGCAGGCGTGTCGCGGTCGGTCACACCGATCACGATCTCATGCTCAGAGGCCTTTTCTTCCATGCGATAGCCTGTTGCCTGCTCGAGATACTCCACCAGCTCATCCGCGCTGTTTCGCACGCAAGCCGCACCGCCCTGTTGCACCACGAGAGTAAAGGAGGTGATATCCACACCGCCAATGGTGAATGCGTCCAGCGGAATGCCGTTGTCGGTTTCGGCTTCGGTTTCGGTATCGGATTCCGTTGCTTGCTCCGAGTCTTCGGGAGCCGTATCGCTCTCGGTTTCGGGAGTCTGCGTTGTCTGCTCAGCAGAGGGGGCTTGCTCACTTGACTGCTCCTCCCCTCCCGGGGCAGGATCGCAAGCGGCAAAAGCAAAAAGCATCAGCGCTGTCAGCGCGATGGCAAGAATGCGCGTCCATACGTTGTGTTTCATGATCGTTTTCTCCTTTAAAAAATTCGGTTTTGATCAGTCAAACATCAGAGAGTCCACCTCTGCCAACGAGGCAAAGGTCATATCGGGGCGCTTGGCAGGCTCAGCGGCATCCACGTCGGCCTGCTGCGTCTCTCCCGTCAGCACCAGCACGGCAGTCACACCGTGCAAGCGTCCAAGTGCAATATCGGTATAAAGTCTGTCACCGAAAATGCAGATATCCTGCTTTTCCATGCCCGTAGCCTCGCAGATCATCTGCACGGTTTCCGCATAGGGCTTGCCGAAATACGTGGGCTGCACACCGGTCGAGGCGGTCACAAAGGCTGCGATCGCACCGCTGTCCGGGATAAAGCCGGTCTCGGTGGGGCAGTTGAAATCGGGATGGGTGGAGAGATACTCCGCACCGCAACGCACGAATCTGCAGGCATTGTCCAGCTTTTCGTAGGTCAGCGTGGTGTCAAAGCTGGTCACGACAATATCCGCCCGGGACTCACTGCCCGTCAGCATCGGAATGCCCGAAGCACCGAAATGCTCCACCAGCTCGGGCGTTCCCACCAGGTACACGCTCTTGTCCGGACGGTGACGCTTGAGAAATTCCACCGTCACATCCCCCGAGGTCATGATCTCGTCCTCGCGGGGAGAAAAGCCCAGGCGTGTCAGCTTGCCCATATAAAACTCGGTGGTGTGGGAGGCGTTATTGGTAAAGAACAGCACGCGATATCCGTTTGCGCGCAGATGGTCAATAAAACGAATGGCAAAGTCAAAGACCTGATTGCCAAGATAAATGGTGCCGTCCATATCGAACACGAACAGCTTTTTGGATCGCAATATTTGCTGCAATATTTGCTTTTGATCAGTCATTTTCAAAAACCTCTCAATCTTTTTACGCTTATAGTATAACACACTCTTGATTTTTTTGCAATATCATGATATACTGAATCAAGATATTATTTGCATTTGACGGAAGGAACTTTCATCATGAACGCAACAAACGATAATAATAAGGTAGTAATCGGTATTGACGTGGGCGGCTCGACCACCAAGATCGTGGGCTTTCGCCGCGAGACTGACGGCAGCGAAACGCTGATCGCGCCGCTGTTCGTGCAGGCGACCGATCCCATTACGTCCATTTACGGTGCTTTCGGACGCTTCACCATGGAAAACGGCCTGTCGCTCTCGGATATTGACAAGGTGCTGATGACAGGCGGCGGCTCGTCCTTCCGCTCCCAGCCCATCTATACGCTTCCCTGCTGCAACGTATCAGAATTTGAGTGCATCGGTCTTGGCGGCTTGTATCTTTCGGGGCTTGACGAGGCGATTGTGGTCAGTATGGGCACGGGTACGGCACTCATTCACTCCAAAAAGGTGGGCGAGGCGACCATGGTCAAGTATCTGGGCGGCACAGGCGTTGGCGGCGGCACGCTGCTGGGACTGACGCAAAAGCTGACAGGCGTTGGCACGGTGGAGCATATTGAGAAGATGTGTGCCGAGGGCGATATTTCCAAGATCGACCTTCGCATCAGCGACATTTCCAAGAACCGCACATACGAGAATATGAAGGACAATCTGACTGTTTCCAACTTTGGCAAGGTCAGCGACATTGCAACTCCCGAGGACATTGCGCTTGGCGTGGCCAATATGGTGGCCGAGACGATTGCCATGGTGGCGGTGTTTGCGGCAAGAGGCTGCGGTGTCAAGGACGTAGTGCTGACGGGAAATCTTTCCACGATCGCACCGATCAGACAAACATTTGAGGGGCTTGATCAGTTTGGTGTGAACTTTATCATTCCCGAAAATGCGCAGTTCGGCACGGTCATCGGTGCTGCATTGCACGACAGTCATAAGTGCATTTGAAAATACGCATAGTAAAGCCGCGGCATACGCCGCGGCTTTTTCACGTCTTGCAAGGCCGCCACCACACGGAATACCTCACTCATGAAAGTTTCGCTCGAGCCTTTTCA
>JAZUSJ010000243.1:0-6462 GCA_045606685.1 Eubacteriales bacterium | reverse complement strand
ATGTCCAAGCGCTGCAACAACCTGCTGTGCAAGCAGCACCATATCGCATACCGAGCAATGCTTGCCCTCGGTCAAGCCCGTTTCGGTGCAGGTGGGCGCGACAGCCGCATCGATGGCCTCGGTATGTCCTGCTGCGGAAACCCAAACGGTCTCTCGACTCAGCTCAATTCCGCAGGTTACGCAATATATCACGCTATCGTAAGAACCGCCTTCAAGGCAGGTGGAGAGCGTATTATTTTCTTTGACAGCCTGCCCCTCGGTATGTCCGAGTGCGGCGACCTCGTACTGTGCAAGCAGGAGCTCATCGCACACAGCGCAATGCATGCCCTCGGTCAGTCCCGTTTCGGTACAGGTGGGTGCAACAGCCGCATCAATGACCTCGGTATGGCCAAGCGCGGGCGCGATCTCCTGCGCGATCAGAACCTCTTGGCACACGTCACAATGCTTGCCCTCGGTCATGCCCGACTCGGTACAAGTCGGTGCGATGGCTGCGTCAATGATCTCGGTATGTCCGAGTGCGGCAACCGTCACACTCTCGCGGCTGACCTCTCCGCTGCATACGGTGCAGTACACGACGTTGTCGTAAGTGCCGTTTTCGGTACAGGTAGGAGCTGTATGATTTTCCACAACGACCTCGCCATGCGTATGTCCCAAGGCAGCAATCTCATTCTGCGCTGCGAATACCTCACCGCACACCGAGCAATGGCTTCCCTCGGTAAGTCCCGTTTCGGTACAGGTGGGCGCGACAGCCGCATCTGTCACCTCGCTGTGTCCGGTCGCGGATACTTGCACAGTCTCGCGGCCAAGCTCGGTGCTGCAGCCCACGCAATACACAACCTGATCGTAAGAGCCGCCCTCTGTACAGGTAGGCGCTGTGTTGTTCTCCATCACAGCCTCGCCCTCGGTGTGTCCCGTCGCGGACACGGTCACGCTTTGCCGATCAAGCTCTGCCTCGCATACGGTGCAGTATACCACGTGATCACAAGATCCATCGGTCAGACAAGTGGGAGCAACGCAGTTTTCCTCAACCGCCTCGCCCTCGGTATGCCCCTTGGCAGCAACCTCCTCTTGCTCTTCAAGCACCGCGTCGCAAACCGAGCAGCTCTTGCCCTCGGTCAGGCCGGTCTTTGTGCAGGTGGGGGCTACGGCATCCACCACAACTTCGGTATGTCCGGTCTTCTTCAGCGTTTCGGTCTTGATGGCCTCATCACAAACGCTGCAAAGCAAGGCCTTGCTGCCGTTTTTGGTGCAGGTAGGCTCACGCTTGACTACCCATTCCCCCTCGATATGCCCAACGGCGGGAATGCTGTTGATCTTAAGCACGATATGGCATTTGATGCAGGCCTGGAATTCCGTGCCGTTTTTGGTGCAGGTAGGCTCACTGCTGACACTCCACTCGCCCGCCTCGTGGCCGGATGCAAGATTGGTTCTGGATTCTATTTCACCGCAGGCGCATATACGCTGTTCCTTGCCGTTTTCGGTACAGGTGGTCTGTTTGAGTGTGATCCAGTCGCTAAAGGCATGCACGTGTGCTTGCGTCCCTGCCTCGGTGGTCGCAGCTTCCTTTTGCGGATCCTTGTTCTTATCACACGCCGCCAGCAGCAAAACGCACGCCAACAGCACAATACAGCCAAGCAGAATCAATCTTATCCTCTTGTTCATTCTCTTTCCTCCCTTTCTGACGGGTTATCTTGACGCGCAGGACAGCCTTGCGCGGACAAATGCAAAATCAGCTCTGCACCAAGCGTACAAAGTGCCAATACATCTCTGCTCGGTGCTTATCTTATATATTGTAACACGCTTTTTCGTATTTTTCAAGTCATAAATCAAAAAAGAACACGAATAGCCGTTTTTGCATCACAAACTGCTGTTTTTTGCGCGCAAAATTTGCAAAAGGGCGGCCACAGGCCGCCCGAGAAGGAAAAAATGATCAATACAGCTTATATTTGAGCCTGAGATTATCCGCGATCATGGCGATGAACTCACTATTCGTAGGCTTTCCTCTGTTGTTCTGAATGGTATATCCAAAGTAAGAGTTGAGCGTATCCACGTCGCCTCTGTCCCACGCGACCTCGATGGCGTGGCGGATGGCGCGCAATCTATTGGGTTATTGGTTGGGTTGAACACTCTTTATTTATTAGGTTGCCTCATTTTACCACACCACAGTCATTCTGTCAAGCGTCAAACCTATGAAGACTTGAAAACAAAAAATGAACAATTCTCAATCAACTTTCCAATAGGAAAGGAAGAAGAAGGAATCAAGAAAATAACATCTTTGAAAAAACTTTCTAATATTTCGTTCAGTGCATTTAGAACGCACGAATAATCAAAATGGTGTGATATAATATAGACACAGAAGGAGAGAGAAAGAAACCTTCTGAAAAGAAAAAAAGAACATCTTTAGAAAAAGAAAGGAAACAAAACAATGAAGATTATGCACGCTACTCACCAGATTCTGGTCACTAAGAAGGAACTGAAGGCAGCCTCCGTTTTTAACTCTGAGGCTTACAAGTTATTGATGGATGCTCAGGCGGCACACCCCACCTTTGAGATCAAGGAAATCGTCCCTCAGCCCAAGAAGAGAAAGCCATCTAATAAGGGTTTGACCTATCAGTATATGCTTGATTATCTGTACCAGATTGGCGACAAAGAGGGATGCGACCACCTCTGCAAGAACTGGGCTAAGTTTAACAATGGCGCGATGAAAGATCACTCTTCTCAGTCATACAAGGAAGTAAAGGCATGGTTTGAAAAGAGAATCACAGAAAACAATGCAACAAACGCAAATACTACCGCCAAGGAGGACAAGAACAATGGCTAATAAAATGAACTATCGTATTGATCACGTCGAGAAGAAGATTACATTGAACAGAGGTTATTACGCGAAAACCCAGAACCCCAATAACCCTGAGGCAAAAGAATTTGAAAAGGTTCGTCAGCAGCATTCTGAGTACGATATCGTTGTAAGAAAGCCTATTAAGACTAATAGCACAAAGCGTACCCACAAGGATTTGACTTTTGATAACATGGAACGTTACATTCTTTCGCATGACAACGCAAAAGAAATTATGCATGAGTATGTGCAACTGCGTGAAGCAGGCGCGTTCTATAAGTCTGCATATCCTCTTTTTGAACTCTGATATGGGATATGGATTTATCTCATTCACATCAATATAGGAGTCCAAAAAATGCGAGTATAACGTTCTTAAGCCCAAGTTCAAGTCAAAGCCATTGCCTACTAAAAAAGTGATATTCATTCATCTCTCCTTAATATGTTTGTTTACATATATTATCCATACCATTCATCAGGCATCTCTTGGCGAAATTGTTGCGCAGACAGTGTGGCGAAATGCTTGGGTTCAGACCTGCTTTCAGCAAATACTTTTTGAAGTTGCTTTCAAAGTTGGAAACACCAATGGACGCACCATTTGCTTTGACAGGAAACAGATAGTCTGTTTCCACGTATCTATCTTTATACTGCACCCACCTCCGCAATATGGCTTCAGTTTTCTCTGAGAAATAGACAATGCGATCTTGGCGACCTTTTGTAATCTCCGCTCGCAAGAAGATCTGTTTCTTTGCAAGGTTGACATCCCCAACCAAAAGAACAGAACATTCCCCAAGCCGCATTCCAGAGTCCAACATCAGATAGATCATGACAAGATCACGATGCTCAGAAAAATAGGACTTATCAAGATGCTGCACTAACTTTTTGAAATCTTCATCAGAGATGTATTCTTTTGCTTTTCTATTGGATTTGAGTTGTTGGATTTTTTTCATGGGGTTTCTCTGTATTACATAGTCCCTTTCCAACCAGTTGAAGAAAACGCGCAGATTGCGGATGTAGTTGTTGATAGTGGTATCGCTGATCTGTTTCCTGTAGTCGCGCCGCCGCTCAGGATAGTTTGTGCTTTTGGTGGCATCGTTGGCATAGAAGGAGTATTTGCCACGCGACATCAGATCATTGATGTATCTGCGCATCAGACTTTCTGTGATACATTCGACTGTATCTATTTCAAATTGCTCCCAACACCACCGCTCAAACAGCCGCAAGGTCTGCTCATAACTTGCCATGGTTTTCTCTCTGAGTTGCCTTGTGCGGCAGAACAGCATGAACTCGTCGATCTGAAAATTAAAACTAAGGTTCTCCATAAAAACTCCCTTTCTCTTGGATTTTGAAAATACACTTTCAAACCTATAAACTTTTTTGTCAAATAATAAAAGAACACCCCCAATCATGGATCATACGTGACCCAATAAATTTGGAGTGTTCATAGGTTTGCGCAAAAAAGTTTATTGGCTTTTTTGTCCGCATTCAGCAGGGATTTGTAGTATTCATAGGTTTGCTACGCCCTTGGAGGAGCGATGAAATCCCTTGTGCAGCAAGGGATTTCGCGCGACTCAATACAGCTTATATTTGAGTCTGAGATTATCCGCGATCATGGCGATGAACTCGCTATTCGTGGGCTTTCCTCTGTTGTTCTGAATGGTGTACCCAAAATAACTGTTCAGCGTATCCACGTCGCCTCTGTCCCACGCGACCTCGATGGCGTGGCGGATGGCGCGCTCAACGCGGCTGGTGGTGGTTTGATATTTCTTGGCCACGCTGGGATACAGCACCTTGGTGACCGAATTGATGATATCCGAGTCGTTGACCGTCAGCAAAATGGCGGTACGCAGGTACTGATAGCCCTTGATGTGCGCAGGCACGCCGATCTGATGAATGATCTTGGTCACCTGCGTTTCAATGTCGGGCGTGCGGTCGTCGCTGATCTTGGGCTGGCTTGCCTGCACGGCCGTGGCCTGCGTGCCGCGCCCCGATCCGAGATCGCGCAAATGGTCAGACAGGCTGATGGGATTGATCGGCTTGATCAGGCACAGCGAAGCGCCCGCGCCCATGGCTTGAATGAACAGATTCTGGTTGGAAACGGGCGAGGTGATGATAAACGCAGGCGCGGAATCGGGCGAGAGATCCAGAGAGCGGCAGCTGCGAATGACACCGATGCCGTCCAGCTTGGAAAGCCAAACGTCGATCAGCGCGACGTCGGGATGGTAGCGGTTGATCTTGGAGAGTGCCTCTTCCCCGTTGGAGGCCTCTTCAATATAGCGGTATCCAAGGCGCAAAAGTCCTTCCTTGAGCGTTGCGCGCTGCGCGGAGTTTTCATCGGCGATCAGTATTTTGGTGGATGTATCCATGACTTTATATGTCCTCCTGTAATTTCCTTTTATGCACATATTTTACCATATTTTGGAAATTATTGCAAGATGAAAACATACGAAAAACCTACCAAAGTTTGTCGTACAGAATTGTCAATTTTTACCAATTTGTATAATTCATTTCCAATTCGCCAAAAAACGTTAGGAATTGCTGTCGGGAAATTGCCGTACCGCTCCCCTGCCGTTTTTTCGCACAAAATCAAAAATCGCCAAAGTTTTTCGGAAATATTGATAAAATGTCCGCAGAGGACTTGATTTCCCGTAGAATTTATGGTAGAATAAATCCCCTGCAAAGAATGATTTACTTGATATATATCGAAACCATCCAAAAAAAGGAGGTAAAAATGAGCAAAACGACCATTGGTATTCTTTACGATTTTGATAAAACGCTTTGCACCACCGACATGCAGGAATATGATTTCATCAAAAATCTTGGCATGAGCTCGGAGGAATTCTGGGGAGAGGCAGGCCGCATCGCACGTGAAAACGAGGCCGAGAGAATTCTCTCATACATGCTGGTCATGATCCGTGAGTGCGAAAAAAGAGGCATTCCCCTGACGCGCGACTACCTCAAATCCTGCGGTGAACACGTGGAGCTTTACGCAGGCGTTGCAACCTGGTTTGACCGCATCAACGCCTTCGGAAAATCGCTTGACGTCAATATTGAGCATTATATCATTTCCTCCGGCACGCATGAGATCATCGAGGGTACACCAATCGCCAAATATTTCAAAAAGGTGTTTGCCTGCAAATACCTTTACGACCAAAACGGTGAGGCCGTCTGGCCTGCGCTTGCCATCAACTACACGCTCAAAACGCAGTACATTTACCGCATTTCCAAGGGTATTCTGGACGTGACCGACGACGAGAGCGTCAACCGTGAGCAGGACGAGAGCCTGCGCCGTATCGCATATCAGAACATGATCTACGTCGGTGACGGTATGACCGATATTCCCTGCATGAAAATGGTCAAGGAGCGCGGAGGTAAATCCATCGCGGTCTACCCCGATGGTAAGGGCGACACGGTCAAGCCTTTGGTGGATGACGACCGAATCAATTACGTCTGCGTGGCCGACTATTCCGAGAATTCCACCATGGAGCGTATCGTCAAGCTGATGATCGAAAATATGGCCATCACCGAAAAGCTCAAAACCGAGGAGCGCCAGCAGCTTTCCCAGTACAAGAAAACCAGAAGCAAAAAAGAATAACCCGCATTTTTGCAAGTCGGATCGTAGCCATGTCGTT
>JAZUSJ010000242.1:0-4262 GCA_045606685.1 Eubacteriales bacterium | reverse complement strand
GACCGCTTGGCCTCCGACTTTGAGCAGGAGGACCTCTGGGAGCCGGAGCAGGGCGAGGAGGACGAGGCAGACGCGACGGAAAATATCCGTTGGCAGCGATTCATGTATAAATGGAAGAAGATCCCGCTGCTTGGCAAGCTGCCCTTTGATCCCGTCATGCTGCTGATCCTTAGCAACTTCGTGTTGCTTTTGCTCTCGCGCCTGATCGACGTACTGCTGATCGACCGTGACAACGAGTATCTTGTGGTCGTGCTTTTGCAGATTCTGATCTTTGTGATCCCCGGATACCTGTTTTTCCGTTTCCGCGGCAAGGAATACGCAAGGCGCATGCGCCTGCGCGCACCAAGGCCGGATCACATTTTTCTGATCGCCGGCGCGGCAGGGGCTTTGATCACAGGCTGCTTTTTGCTCAGCGTGCTGATGGGAAATCTGAGCGAGGGACAGAGCTTCGTGCTGTATAACACCTTCACCTCCAGGCATGACGGTACCATGGCGGGTATGCTGTATTTGGTGCTGGCCTATGCCGTTTTGCCGGCTGTGTGCGAGGAATTGATCTTCCGCAGCATGCTGTGTGCGGAATTTGAGGGCAGGGGCGTGGTCTGCGCGGCGGCCGTCAGCTCAATCATTTTTTCCATGCTGCATTTCAATCTGCCGGCAATGCCCGTGTATTTGTTTGCAGGCGTGATTCTGGTGCTGACCATGTACGCGACTCGTTCGGTATTCTGCACCATGATCGTGCATTTCCTGTACAATCTGTTCTGCCTGTTCGGGCAGAGCGCGTTTGCGGATTTTTACGTCACGCAAAGCTCTACTACGCTGTTTTTGATCCTGATGATCGCGGCACTGCTTTTGTGTCTGGCCGTATTTTGTGGTGAGTGCAGCAGACTTTACCGCGCGTACGCCAAGGATGACGTATCGGATGCTTATAAGCCCAAGGAAAAGGTGAGCGGAGGCGCTGCTGCCAAGAGCATTGGCCTTGCGTTTGCTTCCCCCGCAGCCATTCTGTGCGTGCTGATCTATCTGATCGTTTGTATTTTCCGCTGATGCAAGAGCCGGCGGTCAATGATCACACTTGCGGCAACCAAATATTGAAACGCTTGAAAACGGACTGCTTCTCAATAAGCAGTTCGTTTTCCTTTTGTGATGTTTCTGATTGAAGACCTGCGTATACAATTTCTTTTGATTGTAAAACTTGTGCAAATCTATTGACGCGTGCGCGATTATGTGGTATAATTTGGCCAATACCCCCCAATTTGATGATAGGAGGCATATTATGAAATTCAATCGAAAATTCGCAATCTGTGCCGTTTGCCTGTTGCTTTGCATTGCCATGCTGACGGCCGTTGGCGTGCAGACCGTGCTTGCGGCGGGTGAAGTGGTCAACGTTCACAGCAGCTCAGGCTCGGGCAGAGGTGCGCAAAGCGTTGGCGGTGACTACGGTGTCCGCCTTGGCATCGGCGGTGCATTTACCGAGATTGCCGTTTGTATGCCCACGTGGAATACGACCGATTCGGCTGCTACGCTGAGTCTGTACGCGTGGGACACCAACTATGACCTGACTGTACTGACAGAGCCGCTTGCCACGCAGAGATTTGATCCCTTGCGTGACAATGCATACAATAAGCTGACCTTTGACGCGCTGCCCGCAGGCGAATATTTCCTGCGCATTCACGACGTGCGCGGACAGGTTGGCGTTTGGGTACAGGACTATTCGGATAACGGCAGCTACGTGTATACCAACGGCTCCGAGAGCAGACGTGACTGGGATATGCGCGTGACCTTTGTGGAGCGTCCCGAGCAGCCCTTCTTCCAGCTTGAGCCGCAGGAAACTGCGCTTCCCGAGCAGAACGTAGTCATTCCCGAGGACAGTCTGAGCCATCAGACCGAGGTCATGCCCGATACTTGGGTGTTTACTGACGGCCTTGGCAGAGTTTCGCTGACTTATGCCGACGTGGGCGCGCCTCGCGAAGACAAGACGCTGGCGATGTTTTATTGGACGTGGCATACCAAGGAAACAGCTTCAAAGGGCGCGGTCAATACCACCGAGCTGATGAAAGAGTATCCGGATGCCAAGAACGATTACAACCACCAAGCATGGAAGGGAAAGGGGCATTATTGCTTCTGGAACGAGCCAATCTATGGCTTCTATACCACCGAGGATCCCTGGGTGCTGCGCCGTCAGGCCGAGCTTTTGGCTAACGCAGGCGTTGATGTGGTCTTTACCGATAACACCAACGGTGGCTTTACATGGCGCGAGAGCTATCTTGTTCTGTATCCCACGTGGGAGGACGCACTCAAAAACGGCGGTGTGAACGTTCCCAAGGTTTCTTACACGTTACCGTTTGGTGATCATTCGGGTGCAAGATCGCAGGCCAATATCATTTATCACGATATTTATAAGGACGGTCTTTACCAGGATCTGTGGTTCTATTGGAGCGGAAAGCCCATGCTGATGGGCATTCGCAATGCAGTTCCCGAGGGCGATATCGGTAAGGAGATCAAGGGCTTCTTTACCTGGCGTCAAGGTCAGCCCGAGTATCTGGTATCGGGTACGGCCGGCAAGTATTGGGGCTGGCTGTCCACCTATCCGCAGGCTATGTATTCGGCCACGGGTAACAAGGGCATCGAGAAGGGCGATATCGAGCAGATGACGGTCGGCGTTGCAGTCAACCATAATTATGTCACGCACGAGATCACGGCCATGAACGGCCAGAACGTCATGGGTAGATCCTATACCTCCACCTATCCCGATCGCTATGAAAAGGAAGGCCCGAGCGCTTCTCTGTGGGGATATCAGTTCTCCGAGCAGTTTGACTACGCGCTGGAAAAGGATCCCAAGGTGCTGTTTGTGACAGGCTGGAACGAGTGGCATGCATGGCGTCAGCCCGATCCGTGGGGCGGTACAAACTCCAAGGTCAACAACGCGCTTGTCGACCAGTTTGATAATGAATTCTCCCGTGACCTTGAGCCTACCAAGGGCGAGCTGAAGGATCACTATTACTATTTGTTTGTCAACTATGCACGCCGCTACAAGGGCGTCAACCCCATTCCCGAGCCTTCTGTGATGGCAACCATCGATCTTGGTGCAGGCCAGGCACAGTGGAAGGACGTTGCTCCCTACTACGAGGCGTATGCAAACAATACGGGCGACCGTAAGAGCTCGGGCTACGGCAACCACAAGTATACCGAAACCTCGGGCAGAAACGATCTGATCGGTGCGCAGGTCGCACGTGACGACGAGTACGTGTATTTCAACGTAGAATGTGCCGAGAATATCACGCCCTATACCGACAGCCTGTGGATGACGCTGTATATCGACAGCGATCAGCAGAATCAGGGCTGGGAGACCTTTGAATACGTAATCAATAAGTCGGCAGCAAGCGCTGATACCGTGGTTCTTGAAAAGTTCAGCGGCAACGGCTACGAGTCTGCAAAGGTTGCGGATTGCGCATACACCGTTGATGGCAGATATATGACGGTCAAGGTGGCAAAGAGCGATCTCGGCCTTTCGGGCAACGACTTTACCATCAACTTCTCCTGGACGGATAACGTACACGACGAGGGTGATTACTCCAAGTTTTCGGGCGATATCATGGACTTCTACATTTCGGGTGACGTTGCTCCCGGTGCGCGCTTTAAGTACAGCTACGTCAGCACGCAGCAGAATTCTGTTCCCGAGCAGCCCACGACAGAGGAAGTGACCACCGAGCCGAACGAAACGACCGATGCAACCGAGGCTCCCACGACCGATGCTCCCACAACCGAGCAGGAAACCGAGCCCGCAGCAGAGAACGGATGCAAATCCGTGACCGCTTCTGTTGCTCTGATCGCTTGCATTTGCCTTGGCGCGCTTGTCATAGGCAAGAAGAAGGACTAAAAATTACATGGCAAAACAGAACCCCCGCCGAGTAGGCGTTGTGTTCCTAAGGACACAACGCCAACTCTATTCGCCTCCCGGCGAGTGATATTACTTCGTAGTGATATTCGACTTACGTCGAGTGGTATTCGCTACGCGAGTTTTGGGGGCGAATAGAATATCACTGCTCTGCATGCAGAGCAATATCACTTTTGCGGCAGCAAAAATATCACGCTGTCGAAGACAGCATATAACTAAAAACTATCAGGAAATGCGCACTTACTCACCACCAAATGCGGTGGCACAAATGAAAACCAGGCGATACGGAATAAAATCCATATCGGCTGTTTAACTGTCCTTTGGAACCCGATGCATATTGGGCGGGGGTTTTACTATGAGAGCAAGC
>JAZUSJ010000241.1:0-19760 GCA_045606685.1 Eubacteriales bacterium | reverse complement strand
GCGCCGAAGGCGACTGAAGGGGAATGCGTAAGTTTAGGTTTGAACTATTATACCCGAACGGATAACCGTGCCGTTTTGCCCGAAACTCCCCTTCAGTCGCTGCGCGACAGCTTCCCCTCGGGGGACGCCTTTCTAGCGCACATCCGCAGCGTTCTGTCGATTTTTTCGGGGTATACGTCTACTGCTAACTCATTGACATTACCTCTCCCGCAAAGAGGCTTTTTGTGCATATCTGTTTTACACACTTTCGTGAAATGGCAGCCTTGATGAGCCCTCTCCGCGGGAGAGGGGAGACCGCAGCGGAAGAATTTCGCGGCATTGCCGTGAAATAATGACGCGGTTGCGGTGGGTGAGATTCATCACGCGGACGCTCTTTCACGTATTCCGCAAAAAAAAGGAGCCGATCCAAGTCAACTCCTGTCTTTATTATTCATTTTGATATTCCTTCCCCGTTATCAAGTAATCAATTGATACATGGAAATATTGCGACATTTTGACAAGCATATCAAGGTCGGGGCTTCTCTTTCCATTTTCATAAAAGGAGATCGCTTCACGGCTGATATTCAGATCCATGGCCACCTTGAGCTGACTGAGCTTTTTACGCTTGCGTATTTCTTTCAAACCGAGCATCTCCATAAAAGCACCTCCCTTTTCCAAAATTACTCTTGACTTTATTGTAACATTATGTTACAATAATTATGTAACAATATGTTACTTTACTTTGCTTACAGATTTTGAAGGAGACGCTATGAAAAAAATTATGATCCTTGCAGCATTTGTAATTGCTGCTACTATTTTGGTTTCCTGTAACCAATCAAATAATAATGAGGCTGAATCAAAAACCACAGAATCAATTACGACATCCGCACCAAGTGAAAGCATTGCCGACCAATCCTCTCAAGAATCACAAACCGAAGTAATGACTTCGGAACCAATTCCGACCTACACCGTTACCACCTATAGCAATACAGACGAATATGGCAATGCCGGAACATATTCCGTTCATGAAAACACATCCGTTCCTGTTGGCCAACAGGTTTTATTAACTGCTACAGTCAACGATGGGTATAATTTCATCGGGTGGTTTATTGATGATATCTGTATCAGTAAAGATCTATCCTGCAATTATACAGTGACTGCAAAAGATGTAAGAATTGAAGCACGTTATAACTATTATACAGTTTCTACCGGTTCAAACACCAATGACAGAGGAAATGCCGGTACCTTTACCGAAATGAAACAGGAAAAAATCTCTTTGGGTACTTCTGTAACAGTATCTGCGCAAACGAATGACGGATACAATTTCGAGGGATGGTATATCGATGACATTTGCGTATCTGTAGAACCTACATACTCCTTTGTCATGAAAAATGAAAACGTACATTTAGAAGCAAAATATAGTTCCTATACCGTCAGCACAGGAACCTTTGCCGAAAGTACTGCAGGCACTTTCACACAACTCAATGAACAAAAAATTTCCGTTGGTGAACAGGTAACAATTACTGCTGCTGCAAATGAAGGCTATAACTTTGAAGGATGGTATTATTGGTGGAGCGATACATGCGTTTCCAAGGATCCCACATACACCTTCACCATGAAAGCTGAAAACGTAGAATTTGAGGCTCGCTTTAGCTACTATACCGTCA
This sequence comes from Eubacteriales bacterium, assembly GCA_045606685.1. Classification (GTDB taxonomy): domain Bacteria; phylum Bacillota; class Clostridia; order Oscillospirales; family CAG-272; genus SVQP01. The sequence continues at coordinate 18,114 of JAZUSJ010000241.1, read as the reverse complement.
GCACAGGAACCTTTGCCGAAAGTACTGCAGGTACGTTCACGCAACTCAATGAACAAAAAATATCCGTCGGTGAACAGGTTACACTTTCCGCTGTTGCAAATGAAGGCTATAACTTTGAAGGATGGTATTATTGGTGGAGCGATACATGCGTTTCCAAGGATCCCACGTACACCTTCACTATGAAAGCTGAAAACGTAGACTTGGAGGCGCGGTTCAGCTCTTATGTATTAAATGTACATGGATATACGTATGAAGGCATGGCAGGCACCATCACTGAATACAGCGATCAAAAAATCTCTTTGGGAACACAGATAACACTTACCGCTACTACGCAAAACGGATACAATTTTGAGGGATGGTACGAATGGGACACTTGTATTTCAAAGGATTTGACATACACATTCACAATGCCGGCTAATGATGTCGGTATTGAGGCGAGATACAGCTGCTACAAATTGTCTGTGTACGGAGATACTTTTGAAGGAACAGCGGGCAACATCAGTGAATACAACGAAGAGGTTATTGCAATTGGTGATCAAATAACTTTAACAGCAACCGTAAATGAAGGATTCAATTTTGAGGGCTGGTATATCAATGACATTTGTGTAAGCACCGATCTCACTTACGACTATACAATGAGCAACCATGATGAATACATCGAGGCAGTATACAGCTATTATACAGTCTCCACCTATGGATATACTTATGAATCCATTGCCGGAAGCTTTACTCAATATAATGATCAAAAATTTTCGATCGGACAAGAAGTAACAGTTACTGCCACCGTTGAAAAAGGATATTGGTTTGAGGGATGGTTCGTAAACGGCATCTGCGTAAGTAAAGATCTTTCCTACACATTTATCATGAAAAATCAAAGCATTTGGCTTGAAGCTGTTTATTGGGAATCCTGACATCACTTCGCATAGTGCATAAACTATGTATCCATATGCCCGAGGCGCACGCCTCGGTCTGTTTTTTGCAAAAAAGTGAAATTTTTTTATCAGAAAATATTGCATTGTACCGTATTTAGTGTTATAATATAACGTGGTTAAATTTGTAGTGTACCGATACTGTGTGTATCCGGCACTGCCCAAAGGAGATTTTATTATGAGTCGTATGATCGGCACCATTTCACGCGGAGTTCGCGCTCCCATCATCCGTCAAGGAGACGACATTGTTGAAATCGTCACCTCTTGCATTCTTGATGCGTCAAAGGACGCGGGCTTTGCTTTCCACGACAGAGATATCGTGGCTATGACCGAGGCTGTTGTTGCAAGAGCGCAGGGCAACTATGCCTCCGTTGACAACATTGCCAAGGACGTGCGCGCCAAGCTTGGCGGCGACACCGTTGGCGTGATCTTCCCCATTCTGAGCCGTAACCGCTTTGCGATCTGCCTGCGCGGTATCGCCAAGGGTGCTAAAAAGATCGTGCTTATGCTCTCCTACCCCTCCGATGAGGTTGGTAACCATCTGGTCAGCATTGACAAGCTGGATGAAAAGGGCGTGGATCCCTATCGCGACGTGCTTTCCCTTGCACAGTACCGCGAGCTTTTCGGCTATGAAAAGCACACCTTTACAGGCGTGGACTACGTAGAATACTACGAGCAGCTGATCCGCGAATGCGGTGCTGACTGCGAAATCATTTTTGCAAACAACCCCAAGGCCATCCTGGATTACACAAAGACCGTTCTGTGCTGCGATATTCACACCAGAGCGCGCACCAAGCGCATGCTCAAGGCTGCAGGTGCTGAGGTTGCGCTGGGCCTTGACGACATTCTGACCGAGAGTGTGGACGGCAGCGGCTACAACGAGCATTACGGTCTGCTTGGCTCCAACAAGGCTACCGAGGATCAGATCAAGCTGTTCCCCAGAGACTGCCAGATCGTGGTGGATGCCATTCAGAAAAAGCTGTACGAGGCAACAGGCAAGGTCATGGAGGTCATGGTGTACGGCGACGGTGCTTTCAAGGATCCCGTAGGCAAGATCTGGGAGCTGGCCGATCCGGTCGTTGCACCCGCATACACCAAGGGCTTGGAGGGTACGCCCAATGAGCTCAAGCTCAAGTATCTGGCAGATAATGAGTTCTCCGCTCTTTCGGGCGATGCGCTCAAGGATGCCATCAAGCAAAAGATCACCGAAAAGGACAGCAACCTGGTAGGTCAGATGGCCTCCGAGGGTACCACACCCAGAAGACTGACCGACCTGATCGGCTCGCTTTGCGACCTGACCTCGGGCTCGGGCGACAAGGGTACGCCTATCGTGTTCATTCAGGGATATTTCGATAACTATACCACCGATTGATTTTTATTGCGGACCGTCGGGGACGCCGTCCCTACAAATAAAAATGGGCTGATGCGACGCATCAGCCCATTTTTTACTTTGTCCGGAATTGGGCAAATGATTCAAGCCCTGCCGAAGATCCTTCGCAGCGCATCCCGGTCTGTCATTCTCGAGCGCAGCGAAGAATCTTGACCGGGATGCTTGCTCGAGGATGACACGGCAGGGCGGTTTTGCGCATCAAATCTTTGCGCTGAATTCACTTTTTCCCATTGCATTTCCTTTTTATTTATGCTACAATGAATGAAAGTCAACCGAAGGGGGTTCAGCACATGCATACTTTACCGCAAAGACAGGTCCATTTGGATTTTCATACCTCGGAGCATATCCCGGGGATCGGCTCTAAATTCAATCGCAAGCAGTTTCAGGCCTGCCTGCAAAAGGGACATATCAATTCGATCACGGTATTCGCCAAGTGCCATCACGGCTGGGCGTACTTTCCTTCCGAAACAAACAAGATCCATCCGCATCTGAATTTCGACCTGCTGGGCGAAATGCTTTCGGCCTGCGCAGAGATCGGTGTGCAAGCACCGGTATACCTCTCGGCAGGACTTGATGAAAAATATTTCTATGAGCATCCCGATCATTCGGTTTTTCATTCCCCTACCTGGGCAACGCCCAACGTCGTGGAGGAAAACGGCATGCACTACGTTCCCGAGCATGGCCCGGGATACCATATCCTTTGCATGAATTCCCCCTATTTTGACGTGCTGATCAGCCAGGTCGAGGAGGTCGTGCGCAAGTACGATCCCGTCGGCATTTTCCTTGACATTGTCGGGGAGCGCGCTTGCTTCTGCCCCTACTGCCGTGCCGAGATCGAAAAGCTTGGATGGGATCCCGAGGATCACGCAAGCTACTACAAGCTGGCTGCCGTCACCTACAAAAAATATTACGAGGGTGTCAATGCTGCTGCGCGCGCCATTAAGCCGAATGTACGCATTTTTCACAATCAAGGCCACATCCCCTGCGGCAGACGCGATTTCGCCTCTGCCAACACGCACCAAGAGATCGAAAGCCTGCCCACGGGCGGCTGGGGCTACGACCACTTCCCTAAGTCCGCCAAGTACGCTGCCATGCTTGGCGACGAATACCTGGGCATGACGGGCAAATTCCACACCACGTGGGGCGAATTCGGCGGCTTTAAGCACCCGAATGCGCTGAGATATGAGATCGCGCTCTCGCTGGCCAACGGGGCTTGCTGCTCGATCGGTGACCAGATGCACCCCGAGGGATTTTTGGACGAGGCGACCTATGAGCTGATCGGCATTGCCTATGCCGAGGCGGAACAGGTGGAGGAATACTGCTACGACGTGCAGACTGTAGCCGATATCGGCCTGCTTTCGATCGAATCCATCATCGGCACGGCACGCAATCACCCTGCCGACACAGGCTCGGGGCGCATGCTGCTGGAGGGCAAATACCTCTACGACGTGCTGGATACGTACTGCGACTTCTCCAAATACAAGCTGCTCATCCTGCCCGACGCGGCCGTCATTACCGATGCTTCCCTGCTTGCAAAGCTCAAGGCTTTCGTGGCAGGCGGCGGCAAGCTGCTCTGCTCGGGGACTTCGGGGACGGACGGTGAAAAAATGCTGTTTGACCTTGGCGCAGACTGGCAAGGCAAGGGGCAATATCAGTCCACCTACCTGCGCCCGACCTTCCGGGCGCTTGGCCTGCCCGTGACCAGCTACGTCATGTACAGCCCCAATTACGTGCTTGCAGAGGCAGCCGCAGATGCGACCGTGCTGGGATACGCGCGCTACCCTTATTTTAACCGCGAGCGCGGCTATTTCTGCTCGCATCAGCACACGCCCTTTGTCACAGAGGATGCCGCCCCTGCGGTGGTCATCGGCAAGGACGGCGGCTATATTGCCTGGGATATCTTCTCGGAATATGCCGATAAGGGCAGCATGATCCTCAAGGAGATCGTGCTGCGCACCATTGATACCATTCTGGGCGACGGCAAGACCTTGACCACCAATCTGCCCAGCGCAGGCGTGGTCACGCTCAACGAGCAGCCCGATCAGAGCCGCTACGTGCTGCACGCGCTCTACGCAACACCCATCAAGCGCGGAGGCGGCATTGAGGTGATCGAGGATCTGGTGCCGATCCATGATACCGCCTTTGAGATCAAGACCGATAAGCAGATCAAGGCCATTACCGCAGTTCCGCAGAACAAGGAAATTCCCTTTACCTGCAAGGACGGTGTTTGCAAATTTTCCATTGATCAGTTCACCTGCGCACAGATCGTGACGTTGGAGTATTCATAAAAGAAATCCATTCATCAACCCGATGAATGGATTTCTTTTTATTCAACTTCTACCGCTGCGGCAAACAGCATAAAGGTGAATTCGAGAGTGGGCGCATCCTTGGTGTAGCAGGCATACTGCACCGTCCAAAAGCTGTCCGTTCCCAAATAGAAAAACACGTAATAGGTGCGGCCGCCCTTTTCGGAAACGTAATAAATCAATTCGTCATCATGCTCTATCGCCATAGAATGACCGTTGTCATTTCTGTAAGACTGGGCAAATTGATCCAGCGTCATTCCCTCACATTCGGGATGCTCCTTAAAGGTCGTTCTCTCCACCATTACAGCACCGAAATCCGCAACGTAATAGCCGTAAAAGCCCACCTCGCTGACCTGCTCCTCATAGGCATCGGTCAAAAGCAGCTTGATTCCGTCTTTTTCAAAGGTTTTGCTCTCGCCGATCTCGTCTGCACTTGGCATAAACTGAATAAACCCACATCCGCTCAGGCACAAGACCAAGGTCAGACACACCGCTAATACAAATATTTTTTTCATGATCATGCTCCTTTCTTATCCTTCACCTATATAGACGCATTTTTTGCAAAAAAAGTTCTCTTTTTTTCGATTTTTTTTTGAAGTTTTTTAAGAAAAGCGAAAAATACGAAAATATTACTTGAACACAACCTCGTTGACCACTCTGGCGATCTCTGCGATCAAGCGCTCATCCAGCTCCATAAACGGCATGGGCTCGACCTTTTTGCCCGTCAGCGTTGCCAGCCAGCAAAGCGCGACGGCAAAGCGGCCGTACGTTTCCGACATATGGAACGAGTCGCGGCACAGGGATTCTCCCCCGTTCGCATAGTCAAACGCGGGAACGGTCTCGCGCAGCGTCTGGATTACCGTACCTGCAGGGATCACGGTCGCGCCCGTGACAAGACAGGCCTGCTCGGAGGCCGCACACAGCGCGTCGTACATCTTGCGCTGGTTGCAATCGTAAAGCGGGAAATGCCCGTGCGGGGAATCGATCTCATATGCCCACGTGCGCTGGAAATACAGATCCGCACCCGGCTGCTTTTCGCGCACGTAGGCGGCAAGATCATTTAAGTACGGCTGGTAGGTTTCGTACTGTCCCGAAAAGCCGCTGACCTGCTGCAAGGTAACAGCGTCGTACTTCCCTGCCTCGATGACCTCCTTGACCGTAACAGGATGCGCCACCCACGTGCCGTTGACACCGTAAAGGTACTCTTTTTTATGTTTCGATACGTTTTCCCAATGTGTTTGCAGGCTGCAGCCGCCGATCGCCAGATTTTCGCAGGTCAGATCAATGCCCCTCTGCTCTGCCAGCGCGTGCAGATACGCCTGCGCGTCCTCGGAAAAGCTGTTGCCTATCGATAAAATTCTCATGGTCATTCCCCTTTCTCGCTTGCATGCAAGCCTGTCAATGCTTCAAGCGTCGGCAATTCGTAGCCGGGGAAATACACGCCCCAGGTCTGCCCGCGGATCTCAGCCTTCAGAATATAGTAAGGCTTGCAGTAAATGCTTTCATACTGATTGACCGCCACGCGATACGGCTTGAACGACTTATCGGTAGGCGGCAGCTCCTTGTTCCATCCGTGGAACATGGCCGTTTTATTGACGGTCTGAATGCCGCGCAGGCTCTCCAGCGGGAGCGCGTAAACGCTTTCGGTATCGGCAAGGCAAAGCTCCCTGTCCTTGATGTAAGCGCGGATCTCCACGTTGACAAAATCGAAAAATCCCATGCTGCGTACGCTGATCTTGCCGTCCTTTTCCTTGTAGCGGAACACAAACGCATCCAGACGAACGGCATCCTCCGGCACGCCCAGCTCCTCGTAAGCAGCCCCCACGACCTCTTGCACGTCAGCATCAAACTGCTCGACCTCGCCCGATTTCATAACGACATGATTGCGGCGGTTGCCCCAGATTTTCAGCACGACGTAAACGATCATGCAAGCGGCAAAGATCCAGATCAACGCAGAGCCGTTTTGCATGGCCTGCTCGACGCCCACCTTGGCTGCCCCGCGGATAAAGCCGATCGCCACGATCGCGGCAGCAAGACCGCATACCCATTGAATGATTCTCCAGATCAGCGGCAAGGATGCCTTGGCCTCCAGATCCTCGGCACGGTCCTGCACCTCTTGCAAATCGATTTTTTGCGCAACGGTGGCCACGATCAGCTCCCTGCCGTTGGCAATTTCGTTCTTCTTATTTTGCGTTACATTGACTCCCCAAAGCGGTATCATATGCTTGCTCCTTTCAAGAGACAGATTTCTATTTTCAGTATATCACAAACGTCGCAATTATTCAAGAGGGTGATTGCCAAATAATTTCTCAAAATATATCTTTTTTAGGTTGACAATATCCTAATATTTGTGTATAATATATGTATCACGTATGGAGGTGTATGTATGAACATCAATACGAAGCAGATCGTTTCGATTTCCGAGGCCAATCAGAATTTTTCTCGTGTTGCCCGTATGGCGGATAAACACGGTGAGCTTTATATTTTCAAGAACAACAAACCCAAATATAAGCTGGTGGACATTGAGCATGACACCAGCATTGAAATGACCGACGATGAAAAGATCGACTTTGTGGCTGCCCGTATTCTCAAGCAATACCGCCAGGCGTTTGAGGAGTTGGCAAAATGATCAAGTTCAGTCAAGAAAAGGTTTTACTTTTACACAAGCTGATCACCGAAGAAACCGGTGGTGATCCGAGTGTGCGGGATATTGCGCTGTTAGACAGTGCCTTGGAATCTGCCTTTGCAACCTTTGACGGTCAGGAGTTATACCCTACCAAGCAGGAAAAGGGGGCGCGCCTGGGTTATGCGCTGATCTCCAACCATGCATTTGTGGATGGAAATAAACGCATTGGCATGTACGTGCTGCTCACGTTTTTAGAAACCAACGGCATCAAAATCCGTCCTTCCAACCAAGAGGTTGCCCGCGTCGGTCTCGCCGTAGCCGCAGGTGAGATGAAATATCCCGAGCTGCTGGAATGGATACTGGAAAATGAATCATAAACAAAAGACGATATCAAGTCCGTAAGGTCTTGGATATCGTCTTTTCTTTATTCACTTTCACATCGCATAATTCTTATCGATCTGCTTGAGCTCGTTGAAGGTATCGATCTCCACGATATCCGAGAAGGAGCATTCACGAACGCGGACTTCGTAGTGGTCAATGCTGTAATCAAACACGACCTGATCCCAATAGCGTTCCTTACCGCCGGGGGTGTTGTACACGCGCTCGATATCCTTTTCCAGGTGAGTACCGTCCTCTGTATTCCAGTACGAGATGCCATACGTATGATAGCAATCCGTACCGCCGCACTTCAGACTCTTGATCACACCGGAGGCATTGGTAACAAAGCACCAGTCCTCGGTGCGCTCGGTGGGTACACCCAAGAAGTTGCTTTCGTACTGGTACTTTGTGATCAGCTTGGGATTGTACAAAAGCAGATCCGACTCAAACACGTATGCATTGGCAAACAGATGGCGCGCACAGTACGCAGACGAGATATTGTTTGTTTCATTATACACGGGATTTTCGATAAAGGTAATGGTAGGATACTTTTTGAGCAGCTGATCAAACTGCTCGGACAGGTATCCGCGCACCAGATAGATCTCCTCAATGCCGACAGCAACCACAGCATCCAGCAAGGAATCGATGATCCTCTTGCCCTTGACGCGGATCAAAGGCTTGGGCGTATTGAGCGTGATGGGGACAAGACGCGAGCCAAAGCCAGCCGCCATGAAAATGGCGCGCTTGACGCGATACGGCTCCAGTGCGGCTATGCCTGCCTCGGTGATTGTACCGTCCTGCATCATTCCCTGCTCGCAAAGCTCGGTGACAAGCTTATTGACCGTGCCTACAGAAAGCCCCGTGGCATTGGCGATCTCACGCTGGCTGCGGCTTTTGCGGTCCGACTCCAGCAGCTCCAGAATAGTAAATTGCTTTTTTGTCAGTTTCATGATTTACTCCGAATTTATGATTTGCGGCGGGCGGCACGTGCCTTGATCTGCTCCACCGCGATCTTGATGATAACGTTGACGGTCAGAATGAGAATGGATACCACTGCCACATACTCGTTGTTATGCTCGTTGAACTGGCTGATCATCAACGAGATGGGCTTATTGGTGCTGTTTGCCAGGAAGGACACGGCGGAAATGGTCATCATACTGTTGACAAACAGATAAGAGAACATCTCCGCGAGCGTTCCGATGCTCTGCGGCAGAAGGACGCGCATAATCATACGCACACGGCCGATGCCCAGCGTCTGTCCGACCGCCTCCAGATTTTGGTTCATTTTTCCAAAGCTGTTGTACATCATCAGGTAAGGCGAGGAGATAAAGTGCGCGGTATTGACCATGACCAAAATCACAAGCGTCCCGAAAATGGGCATCTCTGCAAAGGTCATGACGTAAGAAATACCCAGCACCATACCCGGGATCGCCATGGAGCTGATGGCCAACAGGTGCAGTCCGCGAGAGAGCGGCGAGCGCATGCGTGCGGACAGGTATGCCGTGACAAAGCCCAAGGTAACGCCCACAAGCGAGGTCAACAGCGCAATAAGCAAGGAATTGATCAGATACTTCGCACCCTGCCCCTTGAAGATATAGGCAAAGTTCTGCAAGGTCAGCGAAAGATCGATGGGATAGCGCTTGACAAACGCAAGGAACACGAACACACCGATGGGCAGCAGCGCAAACAGCGACATGAGCGTGCAGAACGCATAGGACAAGCCCTTATGCAGCGGATTTTGGCTACCTGCTTCGGTTTTGGTCACAAAGCTGCTGTTGCTTCTCTCCTTGCCCAAAAGGTCGATCAAAAACGCGACCACGGCAGGCAAAAGCAGGATCACACCGTACACGGCACCGCGGCCAAACTTTTGCTGGTCAATGGCGGCCTGGTACATCAGCGTAGAAATGGTATAGTTATCTGTCCCCGACACCATGAGCGGCACACCGTAATCGGTCACGATCATGGCAAAGGTGGAAAAGGCTGCTGCGATCAGCGGCTTTTTCATATAAGGCAGAGAGACGCGCAAAAAGGTACGGAATTTGCCGATGCCCAGTACGCGGGCGGCCTCGTAGACCGACATGTCCTCATAGCGAAGCACGTCTGCCAGCATGATATACGCAACGGGAAGCGCGTACATCACAGAGCCGAGCACGATGCCCGTGCCGCCGTAAATATCGATGGTACGGCCGATCAGATTTTTCAGAATTCCGTTCTGTCCGAACAAAATCAGCAGTGCCATTCCGTGCGAGATGGACGGGATCAGCATGGGCAGGATCAGAATGATATTCAAAAACCGTTTCCCCTTGACCGCCACGCGCGTAGTACATATGGCCAGCAGATAAGCCAGTACCACCACGATCAGCGTAGCAATCGCGGTATAGCGCAGCGAATTCCATACTGCGCTGCCGAAATTGGGGTTATTGACCACGTCGCGGATATCGTCAGGTCTGATCTGAAAGAACATGGACAGAATGGGCAGCACCACGACGCAAAGCAGCACCGCTGCCACGACCAGCTTGACCGCCCACGATCCTTCGCGACGCTTTTGGATTGCAGCCGTCATACGCTCTTCCCCAACGCCTTGTTCAGAGAATCGATCTTGGTTTGCAGATTCTCCACCACAAAGCTTTTCACATAATCGTTCGCGGGCGCGCCCACGATTTCGGCAGGCGTGCCAATCTGACTGATACGTGCGTTTTCCATGACCATGATGCGGTCTGCCATGGCAAACGCTTCCTCCTGGTCGTGCGTAATATAGATCATGGTCGTGCCGAATCTGGCCTGAATGTCCTTGATCACGGTGCGCAGCTGCAATCTTGTCGCCACGTCCAGCGCGGACGCAGGCTCGTCAAACAACATGATATCGGGGTTTAAGATCAGCGTGCGTGCAATCGCCACGCGCTGCATCTGACCGCCCGAGAGAGAGACGGGATACTTTTTTGCATACTCCGCAATGCCGAGATCCGCCAGCAGCGCCAAAGCGCGCTCTGTGATCTCCTCCTTGCTGCCGCTCTTCTCGCGCTTTGCCTTGAGATACGCGGCATACGTCACATTTTCAAGCACGGTCATATTCTCAAACAGCGCGTAATTCTGGAATACGATGCCAAGCGAGCGCTTTGCGGGAGGTGCTGCGGTGATGTCCTTGCCGTCCAGCAGCAGCTTGCCGCTATCGGGCTGCAAAAGTCCTGCTATGATGCGAAGCAGCGTGGTCTTGCCACAGCCCGAAGGGCCGAGAATGGCCAAGAACTCCCCTGCTTGCACGTCAACGCTGACACAGTCCAGCGCAACGGCCTTGTTATTTTTATACTGTTTACTGATGTTTTGTATTGAAAGCTTACAACCGTTCATACTCAATGTTTCCATTTCGAGAGCAGATATTCCTTATAGGCAGAGGCGTCCTCCACCTGCATATCTGCGTATTTGATATCCGTGGGGAAATTCTCCATGGTAAAGTCCTTGTCCTTGAAGATCTTTTCGGGATAGTAGTTTGCGCAAAGCTCCTCTGTCAGCGTCGTGGACAAAAACTGAAAGACCTCCTTGACGCACTCGCGCTCCTGCTTGCCTTCCAGGATCGCCTGTCCGTACAGAGAATAAGGAGAACCTTCCTCGAAGAACACGATTTCAAGCGGGAAGCCTTCACCGATCTTGGTAGCAGCGTTGGGCGTCATGCCAAGGCCAATGGCCACCTCACCCAGCACCAACGAGTTGACAGGGCCGGAGCCGGAAGAAGTAAAGGCCAGCACGTTCTCGGACAGCTTATCAAAATAGTCCAGCGCCTCTTGCTCGCCCCACGCGTTGACCAGGGAAAGCAAGAACATATAGCCCGTACCCGAGGATGCGGGGTTAGGCATAGAGATCTGATCCTTATACTGCGGATCCAGCAGATCGGCATACGAGGTGGGCTTGTCCAGACCAAGCGCCTCAAGGCGCTGCGTGTTGATGATGATGCATCCGCCGTTACGCACCTCGGGGGCATAATACTTGCTCTGCACGGTATCCTCTGCATAAATGCTCCAATCCACGATCCCGGTCAGATCGGCAAACACACCCTGTGCTGCCAAGGGCTCTGCATATGCATACTCCAGGTCGTGCGAGATGTCACATTCCGCATTCTTGCCTGCGGCCTGCAGCGTGGCTGCATGGTTGCCGCTGGTCTTGTATTCAATGATGACGTTGTACTGCGGGAACTGCTCGTTCATGCGCTTTTGCATATATTCCATCTTATAATTCTCGGTCGAGGTATAGATGATAACGGTTTCCTTGCTTGAACAGCCTGCAAGGCAAAGCAGTGCGGATGACAGCAATGCGATCAGCATAAGCACACAAATACTTCTTTTGAGCTTCATAATGCGTCCTTTCCTTGGAAAAAGCGTTCAGTTTTCCAAAATGGCAAAATATTTTTGAACAAGGATGTCAAAAAATCAAATGAAAAATCAGCAAATTGTGCCTTCTGTTCATAAACAGAAGGCAAATTTGCATTTTTGAACGGAATGATTATTGGGTGTCCTCAACGCCTGCGCCACTCTCTTGTACATCGGGTGCGGCCTCTTGCTCGACGGGCTGTTCCTCGGGCTGTTCCTCTGCCGCAGACTCTTGCTCCCCAGCCTCGTCTGCAGACTCTTGCTCGGTTTCCTGATCGGCACTCTCTTGTTCCTGCTCCTGCTCGGCACGTTTACAATGCTTGTGATGCACAATAAGCAAAACAATAAACAGCGGCACGACCAAAAGTATGGTGACGGCAAGCAGGATAAGACCGATCACTGTCAGAAAATATATGATATCTGCCATAGCAGGACACCTCTCAATCAGACAATATTTCTGTTAGTCGTTTTTGATAATAAGGTCTTCCTCAACCTCTTTGTTGGCGTTTTCATCAATATGCAAGGTCTTGGCAACGTTCTTCTTTGCCTTGCGCCACAGAATCAAAGCGGTCGCACCGACTGCGATGGCGATCGAGCTGATCGAGGTCAGCAATATTGTAGTTGCGGAAGGATCAAGATATGCAACGGTAATCGGAATCATGGTACGTTCTCCTTTCTATCCGGATATATCATTATATTATCACAAATTATGCGTCATGTCAAGACTTTTTGCGCTTTTCGACCAAAGCGTTCAGCAGGTAGTTTGCACCAACCTCGCCTGCTCTGCCCTGATTGTAGATGTGCGCGTCCAGCACCTCGGTGATCTTCTTCTCGTATTCGTCCGCCTTTGCAAACAGCTCCTGCGCAATGGCGCGGCACTCGCCCACCTTGTCCTTGTCCACCGAAACACCCACCACGTCACGCAGCGTGATCTCCACAGGCGTCAAGCCGATCTTTTCCCAGTTGGGGTTCATGCACTTGATCTTGGTATTGACAAAGATCGCAGGGCGGCGCGTCGCAAAGCAGTATTCCAGCGCAATGCCCGACCAGTCGGTGATCAGCATATCCGCTGCATAGATCGAGCGGTTGACCGTAAAGTCCAGCTCAAAGGAAAGACCGTCGCCCACCAGATGCTGATACTTGTCCACGATGGCCTGCATGCGCGCACCGTAACGCTTGACGTATTCGGGGTGCGGACGCACGATCAGATGGTATTCGTCGCAGTACAGCGCATTGATCAAAGGATCGATCACGCTGTCCAGCAGATTGTCCTCCTGCCAGGAGGGCGCGATCAGGATATCCTTACGCGCACGGGGAACGTGCGTTTTTCTCTCTTGCTCGCCTGCCTCGATCAGCTTATCGGCAAGCGGATAACCGAATTCCACCAGCTTCTTTTCGGGCAGACCGTACACCTTCTCGGTGGCTCTGACCTCGGATGCAACGTGAGGGCCTGTGCAGAAAATGGTATCGAATGCGTCCAGTGCGCCCTCGCGGAAGCCCATATGCACGCTCATCATATCATGCGGCACGTACACGTATTCCATATCCTTTTTCATGATCGAGCGCTTGATATAATACTTATCAAGGTCGGGTGTGGTCATGACCATGATATCCGCCTCGCAAAGGCGCATCAGGGGGATCATCTTTTTCAGACCGATGTAGTAAGGCTTGATGCGCGGCTGCTTTTCTGCAAGCGCAAAGATGGCATCGTCGGGATCGTTTGTCACGTAGTGAATGGTAATGTTGGATTTTGCCAGCAGCTGTTCAATGATGGCTTCATAATACTTATAAAAGCCGCTTTTTTCGGAGTAGATGACCAGGTGCTTGTTGACAATCTTGAAGAAACGCTTGTAATCCTTTTTCTCTCTTGCCTTGTTGGCCTTGTAATTGCGATCCTTTTTCTTATCCTCAAGCGCCTCGATCTCGGCCAGCGCCTTGCGGCTCTTTTCCAGCGCGTCATAATCCACGTATTTCTTGGGATTGATCAGCGCATTGAGAATATACATCTGTGCAATCGAGAACAGATTGCTTGCCACCCAGTACCACGCAATACCCGCCGGCACACCGATACCGAGATACAACGAGATGCCGACCGACAGCACGGTCAGCCCGTACTGTGAAAGCTTTCCCTGCTCGTGCTGAATGACGTTGGAAAGGTTCTGCGTCCAGCACATGATCAAAGATGAAAGACCTGCGATGATAGGCATGAGAATATAAATGCCCCATGCCTGCGTAGGTACGACCGAAAGATTAAAGCCAAGGAAATGGCCCCTGAACGCGCGGATCGCCTCAAGATCCACGCCCTCGATTGCATAATCTGCATTTGCCTTGATCAGCTCGATCAGCTGCAGCTGATAAGAGGAATCCTCCGTATTCAGTCCCCAATGCTCGGCCATAGCGGCAATCGCGGAGGGATCAATCGAGAACAGATAATCCAGCGGGTGATAAATGATCTGCACCACGCCAAGCAGCAGCACGATCTGGGCTGCCAGCGGGATCAGCGATGCAAGAGGGCGGTACTTATGCTTTTTGTAAAGCTCGGCCTGCTTGTCCGCAATGGTGTCCATATCCCCGTAGTGATTGACCTTGAGGAAATTGATCTCGGGCTGGATCTTGATCATCTGGATCGAATTCTTGTGGATCCAGATAGACAGCGGCAGCAGCACCAGCTTTGTGACCAGCGTGAACAGGATGATGGCAACGCCGTAGTTGCCCACCAGCATCCAGCACCATTTCATCAGATATCCGAGTGGGATACAGATATAATACAGAATTGCATCCATAATTGCGTCCATAATCAAACTCCTTTAGTCATAAATGCTCTTACCAAGCGCACGGCGCTCCTTGATCACCCAGTTGGAAAAGTCCTTGCCGTTTCCGCGGATCTCATACTCAATATTTTCGTACACGGTCTTACCGCTTTCATTCTTGTAGGAACGCTGGAACATGAGTCTGCGCACCTGCTCCTGTCCCTCGGGAACCTCAAACACAGTGGGCTGATCGGTCGGGATGCCCGATGCCTCCTTGATGGTAGCCAGCACATTGTCCACGTCCAGCTGTGCATAATTGCTCTTGATCTCACCCTCGGATACGCCCGCGGGCTTGACCAGCAGAGCAGTCACGTAAGCATCCCAGGGCTCCTTGCTGTCCGAACGGATGTTGGCGTGGTCGCCCGTGATTATGATGGTTGCATTTTCGTAAACGCCCATGCGCTTCATTTCGGAAAGATAGCGCGAGATGATCTTGAAGCTCTGGATCATGACGTTTTCGGTATCCCATGCAAGATTGTCGGGATCTCCCTCGGGCAGCTCGTTGAAATCGGAATCGTAGATCGTTCCCTTGTGGCAGCCGTCGATGTGGATGAAGGAATATCCCTTGGCGCTTTCGCGGAAGGTAAAGGGATCCTTGGTCATATGGCCGTAAACGTCGCGCATATCCGTGCTGTACAGATCCTCGGCCATGTCGTATTCCACGTACTTGTCAAACGTGGGCGTGCTGATCTGTCCCACCAGCCCCTGCATGCAGAAGGGCAGGTAACGGTAAAGCGAAAGGCGGATCATGTCAAAGGCCAGCGACGCACTTTGCACGATGCGGTAGGATACGTTGCCCGAGGTATTTTCCGCATAATCGCTCAGGTCTGCCGCATCCTTATAGCAGTAGTAATCGTCCGTATATACGTTGATGTCAAAGCCGTTGTTCTTGATGGCGTGCAGATGCTCGGAATTCTTGTAAGCACCCGTCATATATTCGTCGTGCGAGAGCGAGAAATCGGTCTCGACACCGGTCAGCACGTGCAAAGCCCCCGGGAAGGTACGCGGATACAGCGTCACGTAATCGGCAAAGTAGGTAAAGCCCTCCAATTCGTCAAAGATCTCGGGGCATTCCTTTTGCGCCACGTCGTAATATTCGTAGTCAAAGCGGTCCACGATGAATACGATCACGTTCTGCTCTGTTGCAAACGTGTCCAGATTCTTGACGGTCAGCACCTGCCCTGCCTTGATCGAGCCAAGCATATCCTTTTCAGAAGCAAATACGTCGGTGGTCAGCGAAATGGTGGCAAACGAGATCAGCGAGGAGCCGAGAACGGCAAGCAGCACCACGATCGAGATCAATCGCAGCGTTTCGCGGAAGCGATCCAGAAGAAGCATCGCGCTCACGCTGCCGCCAAGCACGATCACCCATATCACGGCATTGAAAAATACCGTTCCAAAGCCAAGCGAAACGGCACCGTCCCCTGCCAGCGAGTTCATGCCCATGGAAAGGAAGTTACCCTGTAAAAACAGCAAAAGCGAAATACCGAACACAAGCCCGTATGCAACGTCAAACGCTCTGCCGCGCAAAAGCATCAGCAAGGCAAAGATCAAAGCGGCGATGCCCGCAGCAAGCAAAATGCAGATCAGCCAAAAATCACCGAGCGTGAATTTGAATTGATCGATATTGTTACCGAATATTTCAAAAGGCCCGAAAAAGCACACCATAAAGGGCGCGATCAGCGAGAGCATGATCACGGGCAGTATCTTTTCTTTTGTTGTGAAGCCCTTGTAGGCAGGCTTTTTTGGTGCAGCGGTTTGATTGTTGGTCATATATTTCACATCCGTTTCAAGATTGATTTCATTTTCTTACCTTATTATTGGCACACATAGATTAATGATATCACAAACACATCATTTTGTCAACTAAAATACGCCAAGAAACGCAAAAGAGTAAATTCTCAAAGTAAATGCAACAGTAGCAAAGGCCTTGCGTTTACTATGAGAAATCGATTGCAGTAAGTATAAGAAAAGGCTAAAAGCAACGAAAAAAAGCAACGTAAAAAACAAAAGAAGGCATAACGAAAAAGCCTGAGAGGTAGATTTCTCAGACTAAATGCAACTACGGTTGCGTTTACTATGAGAAGGATTTCGCTAACAATTTAGGAGATTGAATAACCTCATTTGCCGGAACAAAGGAAATCCCCAAGGCAGATGCTAAAAGCTCCGAGTAGTAAAAAGAAAACATATCATAGGCACTTTTTCCGTTAAATTGTTTTCGTTTTACAGCATTAACGTGGGAGAAGATCAAGTTGACCGTTTCTTGAGTGAAATTGTCAAACGACGTTCCGGTTTTTACAATGTCTCGGAAAAGAGTGTGGTTCTTCTCAATCTCCGCCTTTTCATGAGGTGAGCATGGTTCGCAGAAGAACATATGCGATTCGGCATTACCATTGGTATCGTTTTCAAAAGCAGAAACAATACTGAACTCGCCGCCGTTGTCGGTAAGTAAAAGCGGTGCAATATCTCCAAAAAGAAAGCCTAAAGACTTTAACTCGGCTTTTAGAGCTTGAATCTTGTTTGCCGCTTCCGCTGCGGTTTTGTTTTCAAGCAGTAAACCAATCATAAAATCACTGTTTACGAAGTGAATCGTCATAATGACCTTACCCCCTATTCTGCCAATCACGGTATCAAGCTGTACAAGAGGTATATCACTGTTATCCTCAACAAAAGCAAGAAAATCATTAAAAGTACGACCTTCGCGAGCCCATTTGGGCACATAATCGCTTTCTTTTGAGTTTCTCGGCTTGAATTTCACAGCTCTGGGAAGATCCATGGGGGTGATCGAGTAGTATCTCTTTTGGATATGTCTGTACACCGTGGCAGTCGATATAGGCAAATTGTTGGATTGAATGATGTGGTATATATGTTGCCCATTTTGTACTGCTTTTGAGATGATACGTTCTGTTTCGTAAAAGCTCTCTTTGTTCAGCGGTATGCCTGTGCGAGATTCTACAAGCACTGTGTCATATTCAGCTTGTGCTTTCTTTGCAGTATATAGTTGCCGTCTATACGGACAACTGCTACGACTTTTCTTCTCGCAACCGTTACAGACGAACGGGGCTTTTAAGAGTTGGGGACATACTTCTTCCGTTCGTACAAATGAATTTGTGTATGGTTCCATGTGGATCTTTACTTCTCTGGAAATTGTTGTTTGGTTTTTACCGATTCTTTCTCCGATTGCCTTAAAGGTCATTCCTTTGCTTAGGCACTCTTGAATTTCGATTCGATCGTCAAGTGTCATATGCTTGTTTTTCTTTTCGTTGTTTCTCATAGTCTGAGCCCTCCATTTCTCAGACTAAATTCTACCACAA
>JAZUSJ010000240.1:0-4620 GCA_045606685.1 Eubacteriales bacterium | reverse complement strand
TTGAAACTGCCATGAGCCAGATGGGCGGTCACGCGCAATATCTCGGCCCCGGCATGATCCAGCTGGGCGGTCACGAAACCATTGAGGATACCGGCCGCGTGCTTTCCCGACTGGTTGACGTGGTCATGGCGCGCGTCATCACGCACGATACCATCATCCGCCTTGCCAAGTCCTGCTCTGTCCCTGTCATCAACGGCATGTCGGATTTCAACCACCCCACGCAGGAGCTTGGCGATATTTGCACCATGGTAGAGCATCTGCCCAGAGGCAAAAAACTGCAGGATTGCAAGGTGGTATTCGTGGGTGACGCTACGCAGGTCTGCGCCTCGCTCGGCTTTATTTGCACTAAGCTCGGCATGCATTTCGTGCAGTACGGCCCAGCTTCGCATCAACTCAACAAGGGACACAGACAGATCATGCAGGAGAATTGCGACCTGTCGGGCGGCTCGTTTGAGATCTCGGACAAGCGCGACTGCGTGCGCGGTGCGGACTTTATCTACACCGACGTGTGGTACGGCCTTTACGAAAACGAGATGCCCAAGGAGGAGCGAGTCAAGGTCTTTGCCGACTATCAGGTCAACCGAGAACTTTTGCAGCTTGGCAACCTTGGCTGCAAATTCATGCACTGTCTGCCCGCCACGCGCGGTGAGGACGTGACCGACGAGGTAGCCGACTCCGAGGCTTCCCTTTGCTGGGATCAGGCCGAAAACCGCCTGACAGCCATGCGCGGTCTTCTGGTCTATCTGACGCACAACCGCAGAAGGCCCACCGAGCTGCAGATCGCTGCCGCCAAAGAATCGCTTGACGCAACAATGTGCCGCATCTTTTGCGACAAAAAATAAGGTGACGGTATGACAGCAAAAAAATTCAGATTGTTCGACGTGATCCTGTCGGTCATCTGTGTAGTGTTCGTGGCAGAGGCGGCAGCCCCCGTGGCATCCATCGGAAACAGCCAGTATTTCTGGTGGCTTTTCATGATTCTCGCCTTCCTTCTGCCCTACGGTCTGATCTCCTGCGAGCTTGGCACGGCCTACGCAGGTGACGGCGGCCTTTACGACTGGATCCGCAAGGCATACCCCAATTCACGTTGGGGTGCGCGCGCATCCTGGTATTACTGGATCAATTTTCCGCTCTGGATGGCATCCCTTGCCGTCATGTGTCCGCAGCTGATAAGCACGGTGGCAGGTGTGCAGCTCGGTACGCTGCCCTCGATTGTTCTGCAGCTGGGCTTTATCTGGATCATTACGCTGATCGCGCTCTATCCCGTGTGCGACAGCATCGTGATCCTCAATATCAGCGCGGCCATCAAGATCATCCTTGCGCTGGTGCTGGGCGGTCTCGGCGTATATTACGTGATCAACCACGGCTTTGTCAACGACATGACGCCCACGTCGTTTTTGCCCTCGTTCGATCTGCACTCCCTTTCCTATATCTCGGTCATCATTTTCAATTTCTTGGGCTTTGAAGTGGTCTGCACCTATGCCGACAGCATGAGAAGTCCGCGCCGTCAGATCCCCCTTGCCATCATTTCGGGCGGCATTGTGATCGCAGCCATCTACCTGTTCTCAGCCTTCGGCATCGGTGCAGCCGTCCCCGTGGACGAGATCAGCCCGGATTCGGGACTTGTGGATGCGCTGATCGCCATGACGGGACAAGAGGGCGGCTGGTTTATTGCCGCAGCGGCATTGCTGTTTTTGGTCACGCTGTTCGGTAACATGATCTCCTGGTCGATGGGCGTCAACTCCACGGCAGCCTATGCGGCAGAGAGAGGGGATATGCCTGCGCTGTTTGCCAAGCGTCGCGAGAAAAACAACATGCCCATAGGCGCGGCACTCGCATCGGGCGTGGTGGCCTCGGTCATATGCCTTGGCGGTGTGGTCATGGAATATTTCCTGCCCGATTCCTCGCTGTTCTGGAGCTTTTTCGCGCTCAACCTGGTCATGCTCCTGCTCTCTTATCTGCCCATCTTCCCTGCATTTCTCAAGCTGCGCAAGAGCGATCCCGACACCCCTCGTCCCTTCCGCGTCCCCGGCGGCAAATTCCTTTTGCCCGTCATTGCCTACGTCCCCTTTGTCCTGATCATAGCCGCCATCATTTTCACAGCCGTCCCCCTCTCCTTTGACAGGCCGACACTCTCTTACTATTTGCCCATCACGGCAGGCTCTTTGATCGCGGTGCTGCTTGGCGAGCTTTTGATCGCGCTGCGCAGCGATACGCCGCGCAAAAACACCATTTCAAGCACCAAGAGTGCAAAAGGAGGCGCTTATGCCAAAAAGAATTGAAAATTCCACACCGCGGCAGGACGGCTACCGCATGCCTGCTGAATACGAGCCTCAGGAGCGCATCTGGATGCTGTGGCCTGAGCGCACCGATAACTGGCGCATGGGCGCAAAGCCTGCACAAAAGGCTTTTGCCGAGGTAGCCAAGGCCATTTGCGAATTCGAGCCGGTCACAGTCTGCGCATCCGCTGCACAATATGCCAACGCGCGCAGGCTGCTGCCGCCTACGGTCACGGTGGTGGAAATGTCCTCGGACGACGCATGGGTACGCGATTGCGGCCCTACCTTCCTTGTCAACGATAGGGGCGGCGTGCGCGGTGTGGACTGGGCGTTCAACGCATGGGGCGGACTTTACGACGGCCTCTATTTTCCGTGGGACAAGGACGATGCCGTGGCACGCAAGATCTGCGAGCTGGCGGGCGTGGACAGCTATCACACCCCCGAGTTCGTGCTGGAGGGGGGATCTATCCACGTGGATGGGCAGGGTACGGTGCTGACCACCGAAATGTGCCTGCTCTCACAGGGCAGAAACCCCGATATGACGCGCGAGCAGATCGAGCGCATGCTTTGCGAGTACCTGAACTGTACCAAGGTGCTTTGGATCCGCGACGGCATTGATCCCGACGAAACCAACGGCCACATTGACGACGTGGCCTGCTTTATCGCCCCGGGTGAGGTGGCCTGCATCTGGACCGACGACCAAAATCACCCGTTCTACCACCAAGCGAGGGATGCTTATGAATTTTTGTGTCAGCAGACCGACGCGCGCGGCAGATCACTCAAGGTGCATAAGCTAACCTTGACCAAAAAGCCCGTTTATCTGGAGGGTGCGGATACCATTGACGCAGCCGACGGCACGCTGCCGCGCCGCGACGGGGAGATCAGCATTGCCTCGTATATGAATTTCCTGATCGTCAACGGCGGTGTGATCCTGCCGCAGTACGGTGACGAGAACGACGCGCTTGCCAAAGAGCAGGTGCAGGCCATGTTCCCCGACCGCAAGGTAGTGGGCGTCATGACACGCGAGGTTGCCTTTGGCGGCGGCAATATCCATTGCATCACCCAACAGCAGCCCGCTGCACGGGGGTGAGCGTATGGAGAGAATTGCGATCGCCCTTGGCGGAAACGCGCTGGGGCATGACAGCGAAACGCAACGCGCGACGGTGGCCAAGGTTTGCAAGATCCTGGTCGATCTGATCGAGGCGGGCAACGAGATCGTGATCAGCCACGGCAACGGCCCGCAGGTGGGCATGATCCACCTTGCCTTTGACGCGGGCGCTGCGCAAAACGACGCGATTGCCGCCATGCCGCTGGAGGATTGCACCGCCATGAGTCAGGGCTATATCGGTTACCATCTGCAGGCCGCCTTGCAAGCAGAGCTTGCAAGGCGCGGCATGCCGTGGCAGGCGGTCAGCGTGATCACGCAGGTCACGGTCGATCCGCAGGATGATGCCTTTGCGCATCCCACAAAGCCGATCGGTGCGTTTTATACCAAGGAGCAGGCCGACGCCTTGCGCGCGCAAAATCCCACGTGGCAATTCGTGGAGGATGCAGGACGCGGCTACCGACGCGTCGTCCCCTCGCCCAAGCCTTTGGAAATCGTGGAGCGCGACGCCATTCTCAGCCTTTTGGCAGGGGAATATATCGTCATCGCCTGCGGCGGCGGAGGAATCCCTTGCGTCATGTGCGAGCAAGGCACCAAAAGCGTGGCTGCCGTGATCGACAAGGACTTTGCCGCAGCCAAGCTGGCAGCCGCAGTGGGCGCGACCACACTTTTGATTCTGACCGCCACCGATGCCGTCTACACCGATTTCGGCAAGCCCACGCAAAAGGCTCTCTCCCACCTGACGCTTGCCCAAGCGCAATCCTTGGCCAAGGACGGCCACTTTGCCGCAGGCTCGATGCTCCCTAAGGTGCAGGCCGCAATGGATTTCGTTGGCGGCGCACCCAACCGCCGCGCGCTGATCACCTCGCCCGACGCAGCCGCCGAGGCACTGCGCGGACACGGCGGCACGGAGATCGTTGCGGCCAAGCGGGCGTTTGTCGGTTAAATGCTTGGTGCAATTCACCCAAAAAGGACTGCCAACCATCGGCGTGATACTCTTAACGGAGTATCACGCCAGTTCTATTCGCCTCCCGGCGAGTGATATTGCTGACGCAGTTATATTCGGCATATGCCGAGTGGTATTCGCTTCGCGAGTTTCATGGCGAATAGAATATCACTGAAGCCGCAAGGCTTCAATATCACTATTGCGCAAGCAATAATATCACTCTTTGCGAGAGCAAAGAATATCACTAAGTCGGATCGTAGCCATGTCGTTCTGTGAGCCAAGGAGTTGCT
>JAZUSJ010000239.1:0-7529 GCA_045606685.1 Eubacteriales bacterium | reverse complement strand
ATGGAGGAGTGCGAATACGGTACGCACGTGTCCTTTGCAAATATGAAGCGTATTTATAACGAAGTGTAGCCAATCTCAGCGGCAGCAAGCCATCGGCCTATAGAATAAAAAATCCACAGAAAGGAGACCACCGTGGCAAACAAGAAAAAGAAAAAACGCAAAGGCGGTAAAAGGATCGATTGGAAATACCTGACCATGTTTGTCATCGTGCAGATTTTTATCCTGACGGCTCTGCCGCTCTCTATATACAGCACCTGGCCTTCCAATGAACGTAATACCCAAACCGTTACGGGCGAGATCGAGCAGATCGAGTGGAAGAGGAGATTCGGAAAACACAATTCTTCCTATGTGGAAATCACAGTAGGCGGAGAGGACTACCGGCTGTATGGCAGAAGCAGGCGCAAAGAAATGCACAGCAAAGATATCGAGCAAGCGCTGGAACCGGGTGACGTGGTGGAAATTGCCTATAAAACGGGTTTTCATAACCTCAAGCCGCACAATAACGTGATCGGCTTGAAGGATCAGAAGCAAATTTACCGTAGCGTTGAAGTATACAATGCGCATGCACCATGGTTGGTGGCGGTTTTGATTGCTTTGTTTGTTATTGCGGAATTGGTTTTTTGCGCACCGTTTTACCTCGCGGAATTGCTTATATGGATCGTCAACTTAAAAACAAAGAGAAATAAAAAGAAAAAGAACGGGAAGAGTAATCAATAACGTGAGCTTCTATGAAGCGGTTGCGGTGGATGAGATGCATCATACGGGTGCGCCTTCACGGAAACAGACATGAAAAAAGCGACCTCTACGCAAGGTCGCTTTTCAGTATGCTTATGACGTACCCCTCGGGGGCATTTGGCGTGATCAACGTATTTCCGCAAACAGTATGCTTCTGACGGTCGTAGCACACGGCCGTCAGATCTGTCGAGATGCCCGTGCCTGTCATCTTGACGTATGCCTCCTTGGCCGTCCAGACTCTGTAAAACCGTTCACAGATCCCGGGATCGCACACGCTCTCGGCTGCGGGCAGGGGATCGCCTCCCCAAATATAGGCCGCTTCTTCCTCTGTAAAGTACCGCCCCACAAGTCCTGCACGAAATGGCTTTACTTGCTCAATATCCACGCCGAGGGGCTTGTCCGACACGGCACACAGCACGTATTGCCCGCTGTGGCTGACGTTGAAATACAAGGGCACGTTGGCACTCGGCTTGCCCTTGTGACCGATCGTAAACGCAATCTCGGCAGGCGCTTTGCCGCTTGCGTCAGCAAGCATCCTGCGCGCCAGCATGTCCGCGCAAAGGCAGCGGCGGCGGTCGTCCTCGTACCGAAAACGGTCGGCACGCGCGCGTCGCTCCTCGTTTGCGGCGCGGTACATTTCGGCATACTGCTGCTCGTCAAAGTCGTTTATGTTGCAGATTTCGTACTTCATACCACACCTCCCGCGCTTGATATCAATATTATACCAACCCCGAGCGCGTAAGTCAAGCAAAATCTTGACATACGCGCAATTTTGCGCTATAATGATAGCAAAGAAATCTAAGGAAAACGGTATGAAGATCAAAACTTACGCATTTGAAACCGACGGTTTGCGCCGCAGCCTGCGCATCGCCCTGGTATCCGACCTGCACAGCCGCGAACCGCTTGCCGTAATCGAGGCGGTGGGCAAGATCAAGCCTGATATTATTTGTATCGCGGGGGATCTGACCGAGGCACTGGACGGCAGCATGGACGGAAAAAATGAATACGGCTTTGCTGCGCTGTGCGCACTCTGCGTCATCGCGCCCACGTTTTATGCACCGGGCAATCATGAAATCGCGGCATATCATATGCACCGCCGTCAGGCAAAGCCCCTGCAGTCGGGACAGGATCGCATCACCAAGGAAAACCGCGCAAGGATCGCTGCAAGCGGTGCGCATTTTTTGGAGGATGCATGGACACAGTGGCAGGGAATTCTCATAGGCGGCCTGGGATCCGGCATGCTGGAGCAGGGCGGCAAGCCGAATTTGGATGCTTTGGACGGCTTTTTTGCGCAAAAGTGCTTCAAGATTCTGATCTGCCATCACCCCGAGTATTATGCCAAGTACCTGCGCAGCCATGACGTGGATCTGATCCTTTCGGGACATGCGCACGGCGGACAATGGCGACTGTTCGGCCGTGGGCTGTACGCGCCCGACCAAGGGCTGTTTCCCAAATATACCTCGGGCGTGCATGACGACAAATTGGTGATCTCCAAGGGGACTTCCAATACGGGCGGCATCATTCCGCGACTTTTCAATCCGCGTGAGGTGGTCTGTATTACCGTGAACGAAAGAGAGGAACGAGTATGAAAATTTTGATTGTTGTGGACATGCAAAAGGATTTTATTGACGGCGCACTCGGTACCCCCGAGGCCGTGGCCATCGTGCCTGCGGTCAAGGCGCTGATCAAGGGCTTTGAGGGCAGCGTGTACTTTACCCGCGACACGCATTTTGAAAACTATATGCAGACCGAGGAGGGCAAGCATCTGCCCGTTCCGCACTGCATCAAGGATACCGAGGGCTGGCAGATCCATCCCGCGCTGGATGCGCTGCGTACTACCGCGCCCATCGATAAAGTAACCTTTGGCTCCAAGGAGCTGATCTCGCTGCTCGCAGAGCAAAAAGAGGAGATCGAAAGCATCACGCTCTGCGGCCTTTGCACCGATATCTGCGTGATCTCCAATGCGCTTCTGATCAAGGCGTACTATCCCGAAATCCCGCTTTACGTGGTTTCATCCGCCTGCGCAGGCGTCACCCCCGAAAGTCACAAAAACGCACTCGCAGCCATGAGCATGTGCCAGATCGGAATCATATAAGAAAAAAAGAGGGCTTGCCCTCTTTTTTTTGTACCCATCGAGCCGCATATCGCGGATATCTTGCCATTGGGAACGAATTGTATTCACTTTTTTGGTAAAATATAAATATATATGATAAACCGAGAAAGGGAAAAGGATATGAAAAAACGATTGTTGGAAAGGCAGCAGATCCAAGCCTTTGCGGCGTATCTGCGGGAAAATGAAAAGAGCGCGGCTACCGTGGAGAAGTACGTGCGCGATGTGTGCGCGTTTTTTGCGTTTGTCGGTGATCGCGCGATCGACAGGCAAGAGATCCTTGATTACAAAGCCCATCTTGGCAAGCATTATGCCGTGACGAGCGCCAATTCCATGCTTGCCGCGCTGAATGCGTTTTTGCGTTTTTGCGGTGCGGGCGAGCTTGCGGTCAAGCGCTTTGCCGTGCAAAGGCGTGTGTTTTGTGAGCAGGAGAAGGAGCTGACGCGCGAGGAATATTACCGCTTAGTCGGTGCGGCAAGCAGGCAGAAGGACGAGCGGCTTTGCCTGATCTTGCAGACCATCTGCGGCACGGGCATCCGCGTCAGCGAGCTGCAATTCATCACGGTTGAGGCGGTGCAAAGGGGAGAGGCAACCGTGCATTGCAAGGGCAAGAATCGACGCATTTTGCTTGTGCCGGCACTGCGTAAAAAGCTGGCGCGGTATGCCAAGGCGCAAAAGATCCAAAAGGGCAGCATTTTTGTCACGCGAAGCGGCAGCCCGATCAGCCGACACCACGTATGGCGGCAGATGAAAGCACTGTGCGAGCAGGCGTGCGTGCTGCCGAGCAAGGTGTTTCCGCACAATCTGAGGCATCTGTTCGCGCGCATTTTTTACAGCATGGAAAAGGACATTGCCAAGCTGGCGGACATTTTGGGGCATTCGAGCATCGACACCACGCGCATTTATATCGTGACGACAGGCACCGAACACCTCAAAAAAATGCAGAGAATGCACCTGATCCTATAAATTTTCAAAAATTGCAATAAAAAAACCGATGCCGCGCATCGGAAAAAGCCTGACAGACACATAATGGGAGTTATGTTGCACAATTTTCCCACCCTGCCTGTGTGTACGCCCTATTGTAACACCCACGTTTACAAAAAGTCAATAGGGTTTGCACAAAACGCACTTTTTTATACATGAATAGACAATATTTGAGTACGACAAAAGACCTTTCGAGGTTGCTTTTTTTAAGAAGCGTCGAAAGGTTTTTTTGTCGTACTTTTTTGTTTTTGCTTTTCATTATGGCCGGCTTGGAGATAAACGTTTCCCGGCATCTTATCTATGCCGTCACCCCGTGTGTCATCCTGAGCGGAGTGGAATCGCAGCGCGATGAAACGCAGTCGAAGTTTTGCGCAGCGCAATAGAATGGAGCGGAGCAAAGCCGCCGCAGGCGGGATCTCTGAAGGCTTTTCTCAATGTCTGCTCAGCCTTTGAACTGTTCCCGATGCAAGCGAATACATGGTTGCTACCCGTCCATCGGTAGGGGGCGACGTCCCCGACGCCCCGTCCTGCGGTAATGTTATTTGTAGGGACAGGCGTCCTCGACTGTCCGCAAACTAATAATCAACTTTGTGTCTGCGCGGGCTGTCGAGGACGTCAGCCCCTACCGTTGTACAGATTGCATTTTGTAATTCTTTGCATCAAAAGCAGTTCAAAGGCTAAGCAAACTTGTCACAACCCCATCGGAGATCCCGCCTGCGGCGGTTTTGCTTCATTTCGCTTCGCTCCATTACGCAAAACTTCGACTTCGCCCCTGCCAAGATCCTTCGCGGCGCATTTTTCGCCTGTCATCCTCGAGCGCAGCGAAGGATCTTGGCGAAAAATGCTTGCTCGAGGATGACGGCAGGGGCTCCGCTCAGGATGACACAAGACGCAAGGCACGACCTCCCGTGTCATCTTGAGCAAGTCCGCCCGAGATCCTGCTCGGTTTATGCCTCGCACTGCTGCGCAGTTCGACTTCGCTACGCTCCGCTCAGGATGACACGGGCGGACGCAGTCGAAACCCAAGCGTAGCGCAGGGCGACCGCAAAGCGGTCGGATCTCGGGAGGGTGATTTCTGCTCTTAGGATGACACATAATGGGATGCAAACCCCGTCCTACAGCCCAATGCAACATAACTCCCATTATGTGTCTGTGAAGTAAATACTATTTTATTTCAAAGGAGAACAAACTCATGAAAACAAACAACAAGGGCTTTTCGCTCGTAGAACTCATTGTCGTCATCGCCATCATGGCTATCCTGGCGGCTGTCGCTATCCCTACCTTCTCTGCATTCATTAACAAGGCCAACGTTGCTTCCGATGATAGCTATGCTTCTGACATTAAGTATGCTTGCGAGATTTCTTTTGCTGCAATCGGTGAAGTTACCAGCGTTACCGTTAAGGGTAATCAAAACGAAGCTTGGAACACTATCACAGTAAACGTTAAAACTCCCGGAACCGCTGGAACTAATGTAGTATATGTTTTGACCAAAGCTGAGAGTGGCAACACGGTTACAAAGGATTCGACAGAAATTACTACCGGTGATGATTACAAGGCTGCAACCGAGGCTATTGCGACCATCGATACCTCTTACAAGTTCAAGACCACCGATTACGCTTCTGGAAAGTAATCTATCTTTCTAAAGTTTCGAGATAATACGATAGTTTAACAGAAATTATGAAGTTCCCGCTATTTGGCGTACAGATAGCGGGAATTTTTGA
The DNA here is from genome assembly GCA_045606685.1 of Eubacteriales bacterium. Taxonomy (GTDB): domain Bacteria; phylum Bacillota; class Clostridia; order Oscillospirales; family CAG-272; genus SVQP01. The sequence continues at coordinate 1,979 of JAZUSJ010000239.1, read as the reverse complement.
AGAAAGGAAACAATTTTTATGAAGGAATTCTTGTTTTCGAGATCCCATAAAAAGCACTATTCCAGCGCAGTTGTGCGTATGGGAAAGAACAACTTGGGTTTCTCGTTGGTTGAATTGATTATCGTCATTGCGATTATGGCAGTGCTTGCAGCAGTGGCAATTCCTGTAATTGGTGTATTTGTTGAAAGGTCCAAGGTTGCAAGTGATATACAATTAACTTCTGATATCATCTATACCATCAATCTTGCCGGTCAATCTATGCAGTATATTGAAAATATTGATAACGCGCAAGCGAGTGAAGAAGGACTGCAGGTGCCTGTAGGCTTCATTATTCTTTCCACCGGAAAGGGAGCTGATGATGGTGCAACTGTAGATAAAATTAAGATTATCGGCAGTGATGCAAACGGAAAAAATGCGGCTGCTATCGATACAATATTTGTAGATTTGCTTGATTCTAATTATGCAAGCAATATGAAATTGGAAAGTGATCGTTGGGGTAATGACACATCTATTCCTGATCTTTATGCAGGTAGCGAAGGTTTGTTTACACAAGTTAAGTCTTTGTCAGACGTACTGGCTTCGATGAGCGGACTATTAAGCTCTGTTGGTTTTATTTCCCAATCTTATGATTCCGGTATCGAAGCTGCTACAAGAGCAGCAGAACTGGTGGTTGGCGTTGGTCAAGATACTTTCATTAATAATTGGGCTACCAGCCATACTAGCGAGGTTGGCTTTGGAGTCAGTGAACGAGAAGGCTATATGGCAGTAAGATATGCATATAACGAAGCTGTGGCTACATATGTAGCCAATCACAGTAGTGCTACGCATACTCTTATGAGCAGTTATACAGGGAATAGCTCATACTCGACTGATGCTGCAACTCATACCCAACAATTAAGTGATTTTACAATGCCTGTTGATATGGTTATAACGATTGATGATGTTGTTCCTGGTACGATTCGTCCCAATGTATTTACCGGAGGAACGAGTGCGGATAAACTTGCAGACAAATCGCATAGTCATGGTTTAGGTTGTGGGTTTGGAGTAGTGTGCAATGCATCTAAAGATGGCGGGTTGGGAGATGACGCACAGGTTTGCCAAACCTGTTGTGACTTGGTACGTCAATACGAATCTTCTCCTGAAGCAAGAGCCGATGCGCTTGCATTCTATCAAGTTATGGCTACGCTTAGCTCTACACAAGATGCAGCAGAACAATGGGCAACAGAGAATCCTAGCCAAGCGGACGATGGTTGGGGGTTCTATAGCGACTATGTTCAGAAATTTTCTGCACTTTATGAGGATTTGGAGGCCCAAACAAGTGCTATGGAAAGTTGTATTGTGATTACTGTTTTTAAGAATTCTGAAGGTATCCTCTACGCCGAATGCAACACCCCCGGAGTATTGGATGAATAAACATCCGCTGACAAATGAACACCATCTTGATTTCAAACCGTCTTGCGGAGAAATGCCCCGGCATCCTTGACCTTTGGGATCATGAAAAAAACGCAGGGGTTTGCCTGCAGGATATGTCGCTGCACACCAAGAAGATCGTATGGTGGAAATGCGAGAAAGGGCATAGCTGGCAGTCGCCCGTCAATGGCGTGGCGGGGGGCGGCACGCGCTGCCCCTATTGCGCAGGGTTGCGTGCCATCCCCGGTGAGACCGACCTTGCTACGCTGTTTCCCGAGGTGGCTGCCGAGTGGGATTTTGACAAAAACGGTGATCGTGATCCCGGCAGCACCGCCCCCTGCACACACACCAAGGTCTGGTGGAAGTGTGCGCTTGGTCATTCCTGGCAATCCGCGCCCTATTCGCGCACGGGAGCTCTCAAATCCGGCTGCCCCTACTGCACGGGACGCAAGGTTTTGCCGGGCTTTAACGACCTGGAAACGCTCAAGCCCGCGCTTGCGAGTGAATGGTATCAGCCTCTCAACGGTGACTTGACGCCGTCCGACGTCACTCTTGGCTCGAACAAGAAG
>JAZUSJ010000238.1:0-3699 GCA_045606685.1 Eubacteriales bacterium | reverse complement strand
AAATACCCCCCCACTTGACAGAAAGCTCCGACCCGCCCGTGTCTCAGCTTTCTGTTCATTTACTCAACTTCTGTCTTCTGATGTCGGTTCCCTTGAAGGGCATGACGGTGAAGTTACCAAGCACGCGGCTGGTGATGCGATCCCAATACCGCTTGCGGAATTCATCCGTTTCAAGATTGGTGCTTAAAATGACGGGCAGGTGTCTGTTCAGGCGCGTGTTGAGCAGGCCGTACAGGCAAGAGGTGGTGAACTGATTGGTCAGCTCGGTGCCAAGGTCGTCAATGATCAAAAGATCACAATCGGTATAGCGCGAAAGATCCGCGCCCGTGGGCGTACCCGTGCTGTTGCCAAAGCGTTGCGCCTCGTAATCCGCAAACATATCCACGCAGCTGACGTACACCACGTCCCAGCCGCCCTCGATCACCTCACGGGCGATCGCGGTGGAAAGGTGCGTCTTGCCAAGCCCCGTACCGCCGAACATGGCCAGATTGTCACTTTTTGCAGGGTGGAAGCTCCTTGCATACTCCTTGGCCTTTTCAAAATTGCTTAGCATGAGCAGATATGTCATGCGGTCGGATTTATAATACTCCAAAGAGAAATTCTCAAAGCTCTGCGACTGCATCAGCGTACCGATGCCGCTGGAGGCATATCCCGCCAAAATCAGCTTTTTGCGCATGCAATCGCACATTTTATAATCGATATAGCCGGTGTCACCGCAGGCGGCGCACTCGTACCTGGGCGCGGTATAATCTGCGGGAAAGCCGTTCGCGATCAGCACCTCTGCCCTTTTTTGCTCCAGCGCAAGTGACTGCGCCTCGATCTCTGCCAGGGCGGCCTGATAATTTTCGCTTTGCAGCGCGGCCTGCATGATCCTCAGTCCCATATCCGAGAGCTGCGCGTCAATTTCCCTGACGGCAGGCAGAATGGCATGGATCTCTTCTCTTCTCTTGCTTGCCGCTTCCTGCACCAACAGATACTTGCGGCTGTATTCCTCGCGGATCCTGCGGAAATTTTCCTGATTGTAACCCATGCGATCCCCCTTATTCCTGATCCTTCATGATCTTGTCGTAATTCTCGCCAAGGCTCTTGCGCATGGCGGCATCGAAAAAGTCGTCGGTATCAAAGCTGCCGCTTGACTCCTGTGCAGCCTTTCCCTTGCCTCTCTTGGCTTCACGTGCGGCCTTGTCCGCCTCTACGTCGGCTGCCGTGCGAATATTTTCGCTGTTCCAGCGCTTGAGGATCGAATCGATATATGCAACCGATGCGTCGGGCGAGGCATCCATGCCGATCTCAAAGGCCAGTCTGATCATATCCATATCGAATTTGTATGTATGTATCCAATCCGAAAACATGCGCTTTTCCTTAGCGGTCAAGGCACGTGTGCCAATACCGAACAGCGCACGCAGCTGTCCCTGCGTTTTTTGCAGCTCCTCCTGGCGCAAAAGCTCCTCCTGCAAAGCACCCATATCGGTAATGCCGCGGTCATACAGCGAGATGGCCAGCTTTTCCAGACCTCTGACCGAGGGACGCTTTTCCTGTGCCTTACAATACTGGCAATAATGCGTGACAAGGATCAGCACGTACGCAGCATCCAGTCCCAGATAATCGGTCAGCCCCAAAACGGTATTGACCTCATGCGTGGCAAACAGCTTGCCGAACAAATTCTGGCACTCCTCGATCAGCGCAGCCGTCTCCGGTCTTGCCTCCAACAGGTTGCCAAGCTCTGCCGTGGTGTACTTGGGCAGATCATCGCTCTTTTTGAGCAGTGCCGCACCGTCTGCCTCGGGCGCAGCGGGTGCGGCAGCAACGGGCGCAGCCTTTTCCTGCACGGGTGCAGCCTTTTTCTTGGGGGCAGGCTCGCTGTCCTTTTTCTTTTTCTCCGCACTCACACTCAGCACACCCGCACCGCGCCAAAAGGCAACGGCCGCGCGCACCTCATCCGCAGAGCAGCCTGCAGCTGCAGCAATGGTCTCCACGCTGCCATCTTGTCCGTATGCGCTGCAAAGCGATGCATCCGCAAGAAGCGTCATAAGCACAACAAGGTCGCTTTTTTCAGCGTCACGCGCAGCGTCTGCCGCCTTCGCGGGCAGCACCACCACACCGTTTCCGTATTGTATCTCTAAAGCCATAAATCTCCTTACTCCTCGTCCTGCAAGGGCGGCTGACGCTTTGCCTCTTGCTTTTCCTGCATCTTGCGGCAGATCTCGTAGTTGAGAATCATCAGCGAATCGCCCAGATGCACGTTTTCGATCACAATGTCATCTCTGCTGTAATCCAGCTCAACGCCCATATAGTTCCAAAGCCCCTTGACGCCGCACTTGACCAATCTCTCAGCCACCGCAGGCACGTCCTCCTTGGGCAGCGTCAGCACCGCGATATCCACCTGGTGCTGCGCGCAGAATTGCTCCAGCTCGTAAAGCGGATAGATCTTGACGCCTGCAATCGTGGCGCCTGCCATGGACGTATCCGCATCAAACATGCCCAGAATATCCACTCCGCGCTTTTCAAACATGGAAAGATGCACCAAAGCACGGCCAAGATCTCCCGCACCGATAATGATGGCATGGAAACCCGCACCTACACCCAGAATCTCACTGATGCAGGTGAACAGATAATGCACGTTATAGCCGTAGCCCTGCTGACCAAAGCCACCAAAGCAATTCAGATCCTGTCTGATCTGTGAGGCGGTCACGTTCATGCGTGCGGAAAGCTCGCTTGAGCTGATGCGCGTAATTCCCTGCGTCAAAAGCTCACGCAGATAGCGATAATAGCGCGGCAATCTGCGCACGACTGCAGGGGAAATATAGGGCTTTGTACCATGCTCCTTGTGTCCTTCGGAGCTTTCGGGCAGTTGCTTTTCCAGTTCTTCGTATGCCAAAATTCATACCTCCCGGGGCGTCTTTTTGTGTAAAACGACGGTATTTTCTCCTGTTAAAAAATTGACTTTCAAACAGGTTTTTATGTTTCCAAAAGTTTTCAACAAGCAATTTCTTGCATAAAGTTATCAACAGTTTCCACAGGCTTATCCACAGTTTTGCTTGTAAATTCGACCTTTTTCGGGTTTTTCCCACGTTTTTCCATGAATAATTTCCTGCATAATTCAGTTTTCCACCGCTTTTTCCACAGCCTGTTGAAAACTCTTGTGGAAAACCTTTCGGATTTGTTTTTTATGAAATCCGCATCAAATTTCGTCCTTTTGACGAAAATGATTTATTTTCAAAAAAGGGGTTGACAAATGCGCGGATCGGTATCAATCGTAGGCGCTTGCGTTCAGGTCGGTTCCCGCGCGTTCGCCGTCCATAAAGGCAAAGTAGCCCGCGGCTGCAACCATGGCTCCGTTATCGCCGCAAAGCGAGATGGGAGGCACGGCCAGCGTAACCTTATGCGCATCGCAAAGCTGTTGCAGCGCACGGCGCAGGTGCGAATTGGCTGCCACACCGCCGGCAAGTACAAGCACAGGCGTCCCCGTCTGCTCCAGCACCTTTTCGGTCTGCTTGACGATGCCCTTGACGATGCTTGCCGTGTAGCTGGCCGCCATATCGGCAGCGTTGATCTGCTCGCCGCGCTGCGCAGCGCCGTTGATGAGATTGAGCGCGGCCGTTTTGATGCCCGAGAACGAGAAGTCCGGGCGATCCCCCGCAAGCGCGGGCGAGGGCAGCGCGTACGCCTTTGGATCCCCCTCGTACGCCAGCTTGTCCA
>JAZUSJ010000237.1:0-5639 GCA_045606685.1 Eubacteriales bacterium | reverse complement strand
AACAGATGCAAGATCTGCGGTCGTCCCCACGCGTACCTCCGCAAGTTCGGCATCTGCCGTATCTGCTTCCGTGAGCTCGCATACAAGGGCGAGATCCCGGGCGTAAAGAAAGCATCTTGGTAAGAGTTCTTACCTTGATATAACGAGCACCTTCACGATGGAGGCGCTCGGCCCCCAACTATCGGCAGGAAGTTAATCTGCAGCGTGCACACAACCCACTCTGTGTGGGGTGTGCATGGCGAGTTGGACTTAACCGCCGATACGCCGCCGGGAAGACCGGCAGCAAGAAAAACAATACTTGCATCAGGAGGAAAAGAAAAATGCAAATGTCAGACGTAATTGCTGATATGCTCACAAGAATCCGCAATGCGAACTCCGCAAAGCATGCAACTGTGGACATTCCGGCATCCAACATGAAGAAGGCTATCGCACAGATCCTCGTTGAAGAAGGCTATGTAAAGAGCTATGAGGTCATCGACGATGGCAAGCAGGGCACCATTCGTGTTACCCTGAAGTATCAGGCAAACAAGCAGAAGGTTATTCGTGGCCTGAAGCGCGTATCCAAGCCCGGTCTGCGTATCTACGCAGGTTGCGAGGATATGCCCAAGGTTATGAACGGCCTGGGAATCGCAATCGTTTCCACATCTAAGGGAATCATGACCGACAAGAAGGCTCGCGCGCTCAAGGTTGGCGGCGAAGTCCTGTGCTTTGTCTGGTAATAGAAACGGGAGGTAAACAATATGTCAAGAATTGGTAGAATGCCCGTTGAGATCCCCGCAGGCGTAACTGCAACCCTGAACGGCAACACTTTGACGGTAAAGGGCCCCCTGGGTACCCTGACCGAAACCTTCAGACCCGAGATCAACATCGCGATCGAGGGCAATCAGATCATCGTAACCCGTAACTCCGACGAGAAGGAAGAGAGAAGCTTGCATGGTCTGACTCGCGCACTGATTAACAACATGGTAGTCGGCGTAACCAAGGGTTATCAGAAGGTTCTGATGATCGTGGGCGTTGGTTACAAGGCTGTTAAGCAGGGCAAGAACCTGCAGATGTTCTTGGGCCACTCTCTCAAGCCCAACGGCCAGCCTCAGGACAAGTTCGTAATCGCAGAGACCGACAGCGTTAAGCTCGAGGTTCCCACCGATGACGAGATCAAGAAGCAGGGAATTGACAAGATGACCACCGAGAAGATCAACTCCGGTATGATCGTGATCGTAAAGGGCATCAACAAGCAGGAAGTTGGCCAGACCGCTGCAGTTATCAGAGGTCTGAGAGCTCCCGAGCCTTACCATGGCAAGGGCGTTCGTTATATCGACGAATATGTACGTCGTAAGGTCGGCAAGACCGGTAAATAATTGAAAGGAGGAGTGTAAACATGGTATCCAGAAAAGATTCTAACCAGGCTCGTCTGAAGAGACATAAGAGAGTCAGAGCTAAGATTTCCGGCACGGCAGCACGTCCGCGTCTGGCAGTATATCGTTCCAACGCAAACATCAGCGCACAGATCATTGATGACGTTGCGGGCGTAACACTGGTATCCGCTTCTTCTTACGGTAACGGTTTTGAAGGCAACGGCGGTAACAAGGCAGCTGCAAGAGCAGTTGGTAAAATGATTGCAGAAAAGGCAGTCGCACAGGGCATCACCGATGTCGTATTCGACAGAGGCGGTTATCTGTATCACGGACGTGTATCGGAGTTGGCAGAAGGCGCTCGCGAGGGCGGCCTGAAGTTCTAATCGGTTATCCGATTAGTCCGGTTTGTACACTGTTCAACATTTATTGAACAATTCAGGAGGAAACCAGAAATGGCACAAAAGATTAACCCGGCTGAGCTGGATCTGACAGAACAGCTCGTCGCGCTGAACCGTGTTTCCAAGACTGTAAAGGGTGGTCGTGTTGCAAGATTTGCAGCACTGATGGTAGTCGGTGACAAGAACGGTCACGTCGGCGTAGGTCTTGGTAAGGCTGCTGAGGTACCCGAGGCAATTCGCAAGGGTATCGAAGACGCTAAGAAGAATATGATCACTGTATCCCTGAAGGGTACAACAATCCCGCACGAAGTCATCGGTGAATTCGGCGCAGGTAAGGTGCTTCTCAAGCCCGCTGCACTCGGTACCGGTATCATCGCGGGTGGCAAGGTAAGAGCAGTTCTTGAGGCTGCAGGCATTTCCAACATTCGTGCAAAGTGCCTGCGCTCCAACAATCCCACCAACGTTGTTAAGGCAACCATGGAGGGCTTGAAGGCACTGCGTTCCGCTGAGGAAGTTGCGAAGATCCGTGACATCCCCGTAGAGCAGGTTAAGGGTTAAGGAGGCAGAATAAGATGAAAAAGGTAACACTGATTAAGAGTCTTATCGCCGCAAAGCCCAACCAGAAGGCTACGGCACAGTCCCTTGGCCTTGTTAAGATCGGCGATTTCATCGTACACAACGATGACGCTGTTCTGGCAGGCAAGATTAAGGTTATTTCTCACCTTGTCTCGGTTGAAACCGTAGAAGACTGATAAGGAGGTACTGAGAATGAAACTGCATAATCTGAAACCCGCTGAAGGTTCCGCAAAGGCTGCATGGAGAAAGGGCAGAGGCCCCGGCTCCGGCAACGGCAAGACCGCAGGTAAGGGTCACAAGGGCCAGAACGCTCGCTCCGGCGGCGGTGTTCGCACCGGCTTCGAGGGCGGACAGTTCCCCATCTACAGACAGCTTCCTAAGAGAGGCTTCAAAAACTATTTCGCAAAGCATTACGCAATTGTCAATGTTGACGCACTGAACGTCTTTGAGGACGGTGCAGTCGTTGATATGGAAGCACTTCTCGCCAAAAAGATTATCCGCAAGCCCCTGGACGGACTCAAGGTTCTGGGCAACGGCGAACTCACTAAGAAGATCACTGTAAAAGCGGCAGTCTTTTCCGCAACTGCTAAGGCAAAGATTGAGGCAGTAGGTGGACAGGCAGAGGAGGTATAAGGATGTTTCAGACGTTAAAGAATGCTTGGAAGATTCCGGAGCTCAAAAGCAAGCTCCTCTTCACATTGCTTATCGTACTCCTTTACCGCATTGGTGCGTCCATTCCGCTTCCTTGGGTAAGCAGTGAGATCTACACTGCATTCCAGGGTATGAGTGCCGGTGACATGTTCCAGTATCTGAACCTGTTGTCCGGTGACGCTTTCAGCAGAGCAACCCTGTTTGCACTGTCCGTCAGCCCTTACATTACGGCATCGATCGTAATGCAGCTGCTCACCATCGCAATTCCTGCGCTGGAGAGAATGGCTAAGGACGGCGAAAACGGCAAAAAGAAGATCACGGCTATTACCCGTGTCGTGACTGTGGCACTTGCCCTGATCACCGCTTACGGCTATACCATGTATCTTGAAAACTACTTCTCCGACTACGTAACCTACGCAGATCAGAAGGGCTGGGCTCTTTGGTTCTGCCGTATCACGCTGATCCTGTGCTACTGCGCAGGCGCATCGCTGATCATGTGGTTGGCCGAGAAGATCAATGAGAAGGGTATCGGTAACGGTATCTCGATCATCCTGTTCGCAAACATCGTATCCAGAGTTCCCACCTATCTGACCTCCACCATTCCCAACATTGCCAAGGCAGTGACCAAGGGCATTGAGCAGAACGTGGTTGCAACCATCGTTGGCATCCTCGTTTACATTGCCGTTGTAGCAATCATTCTGGCAGCAGTTGGCTTTGTGGTTTGGTTCACGGGCTCTGAAAGAAGAATTCCGATCCAGTACGCTAAGAGAGTTGTCGGCCGTAAGATGTACGGCGGTCAGTCTTCCAGCCTGCCTCTGAAGTTGAACATGAGCGGCGTTATGCCTATCATCTTTGCAAACTCCATCGTGGCACTGCCTGCAACCGCTGCTGCATTCTTCACCTACGTTCCCAAGAAGGACAGCTGGCTGTACTTCGCTAAGGACTTCATCGCAGCAATCAATGATTTCTTTGCTCAGATGACTGACGTGCTCAGCTACACCTCTCCTTTGTACTTGATCATCTTCATTGCTCTGATCATCGCATTCTCTTACTTCTATATTATGATCTCCTTCAATCCTATTGAAGTAGCAAATAATATCAGAAACAACGGTGGTTCCGTGCCCGGCATCCGTCCCGGCAAGCCCACTGTTGACTATATCAAAAAGATTCTGAACAGAGTCACGCTGATCGGCGGCTTGTTCCTGTGTGTTGTCGCAGGCCTGCCTCTGCTGGTCACCATCGTCGTCAACCTGATCGATGCAAACGCTGCAGCTTCTATGTCTGAGCTTGCATTCGGTGGCTCCTCGCTGCTGATCGTTGTCGGTGTTGCGCTTGAAACTGTTCGTGAGCTTGAGGCTCAGATCACCCTTAGAAACTACAAGGGCTTCCTTGATTAATCAATCGGCGAATTACACCGGAGGAACAACATGAATTTGATTTTAATGGGCGCTCCCGGTGCGGGCAAAGGTACCCAATCCGCGAGAATTTCGGAAAAATTCAATATCCCTGCAATTGCAACCGGCGACATCCTGCGCGGAGCAATGAAGGCGGGAACTGAGCTTGGTCTCTCTGCCAAGAGCTACGTTGAGGCCGGCAAGCTGGTACCCGATGAGGTTGTCATTGGCATTATCAAGGAATATCTTTCGACAGATGCATGTAAGAACGGATTTATCCTGGACGGCTTCCCCCGTTCCATTCCCCAGGCACAGGCTCTGGAGGATATGGGGGTCCGTATCGACGCAGTGCTGAGCATCGAAGTCGCTGACGAGAAGATCGTTGAGCGTATGAGCGGACGCAGAGTTTGCTCTTGCGGTGCTTCCTACCACGTCGTGTATATTCCGCCTAAGACTGCTGACGTTTGTGACAAGTGCGGCGCTGCTCTTTATACCAGAGCAGATGACGCAGCAGAAACTGTAATTAACAGACTGAAGACTTTCCACGCTCAAACCGAGCCGCTGAAGGAATTCTACGCAGAGAAGGGAATCCTGATCACCGTAGAAGGCCAGGAGGAGGTCGCTGATACGACCGCGCTGGTATTCAAGGCTTTGGAAAAATTTGAAGCGTAACTCTCAGTCGGTCTGAGGTATCGTATGATACAGCTTAAAAATGCAGCTCAGATCAAGGACATGAGAGAAGCAGGGCGTATCACGGGCGAAGCGTTGCTTGTTGCCCGTGAGCACGTCCGCGAAGGTGTCAGCACCTATGAGCTCGATCGCGTCATCAGACAGTATATCGAGAAGCAGGGTGCAAAGCCCTCCTTCCTGGGGCTTTACGGCTTTCCGGGAAGTGCGTGCATCAGCATCAATGACGAGGTCATTCACGGCATCCCCTCCAAAAAGAGGATCCTCCATGAAGGCGATATCGTCAAGATCGACCTGGGCGCACACTACAAGGGCTACCACGGAGACAGCGCAAGAACCATTCCGGTAGGAAAGGTAAGCGATGAGGCACTCAAGCTGATCAAGGTCACAAGAGATAGCTTCTTTGCAGGCGTGTCGCAGCTGAAATCGGGCAACCGATTGGGCGACGTAGGCTCCGCGATCGACACCGTTGTCAGAGAAAACGGCTTTTCAACCGTACGTAAGTACATCGGACACGGCATCGGCAGAGAAGTGCATGAGGCTCCCCACGTACCCAACTACGGCACCCCCGGACGCGG
>JAZUSJ010000236.1:0-2516 GCA_045606685.1 Eubacteriales bacterium | reverse complement strand
CTATATCCCCGTATACGTTGCTTGCGGTGGGGATGAGCTGATGGCATTGGATGATATCCTGTCCAAAAAGGTCATCAGAAAGCTGGAAACGCAAAATCCGATCTATCTGAGAAACTCGGCTGAGGGACTTTTGTCCTTTATCGACGATCTTTTCGGTGTGGATAAGATGCCCATTTGTAAGGAGCATATTCACAGATTACAGAGAAATGCGTAAAGGCCGGGCGGCACAGACTTGTGCGAGCTTTTACTCATAAGATTTAACGTAAAGGATTTATTATGGATCATTTGGATGTTTACTATAGAGCGCTGCGGGAATATCGGGTATTAACCCGTGATAGCCGTGAATGTAAGGCTCACAGAAGAGCCATCTCGCAGGCAAACACGGAAAATGACAAGATCGTAATAACGAGAAATATTTGTATTGTAGATGAGGACTGGATCATTGCCATTGAAAAAGGCCTTGTGTTTGTGGAAAAGGCCATCAAGGAGGAGCGACAGTTCATCTATTCCAACGGTGAGGTCGTGCCGATCGAAAAGGTCAAGCACGTTTCCAAGGATTCCGTGCAGCATCTGGCCAAGCACAGCAATCTGATCACAAAGGAGCAAACGGGGGAGGACATTATCCCCGACCAGATATACAGCGTGGAGCGACTGAACGACTACGCTGTATATGAGAATCGCTTTCTTTACATGCTGCTTTGCTATCTGCGCGATTTCATCACAATACGTTACGATAAAATACTGGAGCTGTCCAATAAATACGACGGCCTTTTGCGCGTGGATAAGGAGATCGTTCTCCCCAAGCAAAGGATCACGTATTCCGTGAATCTGCACGACCAGCGCAAGGACGACGAATATTTGCGCAAGAGCAATCCCTCCAAGGATATCATCGACCGTATCGACCTGATCTTAAAAACGGTTATGGCCTTCCTGGCTACCCCCTTGATGGAGATCGCGGGCAAGGCTGCAAAGCTCAAGCCTCCCATCACCAAGACCAACGTTCTCAAGATGGATAATAATTTCAAGGGAGCAGTTGCGCTTTACGATTACATTATCGCATACGACAAGCCCGGATATACGGTGGAAAGCAGCGTCAACGAGATGTCACCCTTCGGTCAGGAGATCGCGGAGGAATTTTCGGAAGCGGGCGCATTGCTGACCTTCCTTGTGTATGAGCATGGCTTGGGAATTGAGCAAGAGCTCAAGGAGAGATTTGACGAGCTGGAGCGACAGCGTCGCGCAGAGAGCATCAGGCAAAAGCAAGAGCAGCTGGCAATTCTCAAAAAAAGACTTGCCAACATGGAGATCACGCCCGAGGAATATATCCTTGCGCTGGAAAAGCAGCTCAAGCTTGTGCAGAACGATAACCGCCAGATCCAACCCATGCGCGAGCGTATCGCGGAGCTGGAGGGAATCGAGCAGGATCTGACCGAGCGCGTGGCCTCCTTGGAAGAGGAGTGCGCGGGCCTGCAGGAGCAGATTGCGCTGGAGCGCGCCGCCCACGAGCAGGAGATCGAGAACCTCAAGCAGGAATTCAACGAGAGAATTCACGATATGCTTTTGAAGCACGAAGAGGAGATGCGCGAGCTGCAGGCAACCTACAATCGTCATTTGGAGGAAGTCAACGCACAGATGCACGAAATGGAACGCGCTTTGCAGGAAAAAATCTCGCAAACCGCGCAAAAGCTGCGTGAAAGCGAGGCGGCATGCGGCGTGCTGCAAACGCAGAACAAGACGCTGCAGGATGCACAGATCGTATACGAGGCAAGAATCAAGGCTTTGTATGCAGAGAGCGGCAAGTACGGTGAGGATGACTTTACCGATAAAGAATCCTTTGACCAGTTGGAGCGCGAGATGGAGGCGCTTGTCAATTATTATGACGAACGCTGGGGCAAGGTGAAAAAGAAGATCCGTAAAAAGCTGTTGAATTATCAATCACTCAAGGGGCAGAACAGGCATAATGATAAGCCTTAACTATTGATATGAAGAAAATGAAAAAATCACAAATCCTGTGGTTGGTCTTGCTGATCGCCACGTTGGTATTGGGAGCAATTTTAATATTCTCGGTCGTCACCTACTTCAACAGAGAGGGAGAATTATCGTTCGGCGGCAAATTGCGTGCAGAGATATTCTACTTTATCGTGATATTCTTGTTGATGATCCCCGTGCTGCTGGCAGGCTTGCTGATCGCGCTGCTTTTCTCCAAAAAGAGAAGCTCCGAGCCGCAGCAGATCGTGGCGGTCTCCGAGGACGGTACGCTGATCCCGGAGGACACATCCGATTCTCCCGTTTGGTTTGGCTTGCAGCCGGATTCAGATCGTGCAGAGCAGGCTCAGAACGAGCATGCCGAGCGATTTTGCATGCTCAGCCAGATTGACCGCAACAGCACAAGCTACGGTCATACGACCTATGAAAAGCGCGTGACGCTGGAGAGCTTTTGCGATGATTTCCGCAACTATGCGGCAAGCAAGCTCAGACTGTATTACGATATAGAAGATATCAGACGCTTTGTAGCA
>JAZUSJ010000235.1:0-7236 GCA_045606685.1 Eubacteriales bacterium | reverse complement strand
TTGTCTTCCTAAGACCCGCTTGGCCCTCCGACTTGTGGATATTCCGAACAACAACTTCGGCGTGGAATACGGCTCCTTTGACTTCATGTCCGACACCATCCGCGCAAGTGAGGTCACCAAGGTTCCCGTGGGCGCAGGCCCTTACAAGGCGACAAACCGCGAAAATGAAGACAACCCCAAGGGCGCGGACTTCTATCAGAACAACATCGTTTACTTCAAGGCAAACGAAAACTTCATGATGGGAACGCCCAAGATCGAAAAGCTGCGTTATCAGGTCGTCAGCGCAACCAACGCGCTGGACGCGCTGGAAAAGGGCGAGGTTCACTTCGTCACCCCCCAGTACACCCAGGAAAACATTGAACGCATCAACAATCTTGCCTCCAGAGGCATCAAGAGTACCTACACCGACCAGCTCGGTTACGGTTACATCGGCATCAACGCCGGTAAGGTGCCGGACATCAATCTGCGCAGAGCAATCATGTGTGCCATGGATACAAGTCTGGCACTGGAATACTACAGCACGGGTACGGCAAGCACCATTTACTGGCCTATGTCCACGGTCAGCTGGGCTTACCCCATGGAAAACGGCAACCCCAGCCGTGACAACGGCCACGAATACCCCTCGATCAACTTTGACCGCGAAACTGCCAAGCAGACCGTGCGTGACTACATGGCGGCAGCAGGCGTTTCCGAAGGGGACAGCAGACTTTCCATCACCTTTACCATCGCAGGCGCAGACCTGACCGACCACCCCGCTTACAAGGTATTTGAAAGCGCACAGGCGCTGCTCAACGAATGCGGCTGGGATATCGAGATCGTTCCCGACACCCAGGCGCTGACCAAGCTCTCCACCGGCTCGCTGGCCGTCTGGGCTGCTGCGTGGGGTACGACGGTCGATCCCGATATGTATCAGGTCTACCACAAGAATTCCACCGCATCCAGCACGCTGGCATGGGGCTACCGCGAGATTCTGGGCTCTCCCGCTGCATATCCCGAGGAAAACGCCATTCTGAGCATGCTCAGCGAGGTCATTGACCTGGCGCGTGAGACCACCGATCAGGACGAGCGCACCGAGCTTTACAAGGAGGCGATGGGTTACGTGCTGGATCTTGCCATCGAGCTTCCCGTTTACCAGAGAAAAACCCTGTACGCTTATAATGCAAAAGTCATTTCTTCCACCTCCCTGCCCGCAGAGATCAACCCCTACACCTCTCCGCTGGAGCATATCTGGGAGATCGAATTCGCAAACTAATCAAAGGGGGTAGACAAATATGCTGAAATATATTATCAAACGACTCGCTTTGTCGGTTCTGATCCTTTTTTGCGTATCCGTCATCATTTTCACGCTGATCCAGCTGATGCCCATGGACTATATCTCGACCAAGATCGCCGAGATTAACGCCAAGGGCGAGGGCGTCACCGAGGAAACCATGAAGGCCATGCAAGAGGAATACGGCTACGGCACGGACGGCACGGTGGGCGGCATTGTCAATGGCTATTTTACATGGGTGGGAAAGATCATTCCGCACATGGATAAGGCAGACGACGGCACACAAACCCTGAAATTCCTGGACTTTGGCGACAGCTTCAAGTTCCAGCAGCCGGTTGCCGACGTCATCGCACAAAATATGTGGGTATCCTTCGCGGTCGCTGCCATTGCAACCGTGTTTGAATTCCTGATCGCCATTCCCCTCGGCATTACGGCAGCCACACACCAATACTCCTTCCGCGACTACTTTGTTACCATCCTTGTCATGATCGGTATCTCCCTGCCCTCCTTCTTCTTCGGGCAGATCCTCAAAAACATTTTCGCCATGCAGCTCGGCTGGTTCCCATCCTCGGGACTTGGCTCGGCCTCCATGGACTATTCGGGAATCGCGCTGCTTCTTGACTACGTTTCCTATCTCGTCATCCCCATCTCCACCGTCGTGGTGCTGAGCATCGGCGGCAGAATGAGAATGACCAGAACCAATATGCTCGAGGTGCTTGGATCGGATTACATCCGTACCGCACGCGCCAAGGGGCTTTCCGAAACCAAGGTCATTTACAAGCACGCGTTCAGAAACACGCTGATCCCGCTTGTCACCTCTCTGGCAGGGCTTTTGCCCTCGCTCTTCTCGGGTGCGATCATTACCGAGCAGGTGTTCGGCCTGCCCGGCATCGGTAACATGGCTTACCAGGCAACGCTGGTTGCCGACATTCCCTTCATCATGGGCTACAACCTCTTCTTGGCCGTACTGAGTATCGTGGGCGTGCTGCTTGCGGATATCATGTACGCCGTGGTTGACCCCAGAGTCAAGCTTGGTTAAGGAGGCATACGTATGAACGATACTGAAAACAAAATACAAAATGCCCCCGCGCAGGACGAGCCGCTGGACAAGAACGTGCGGCTGATGTCCCCCGGACGCATGGTCATGCGCCGCTTCTTCCGCTCCAAGCTCTCGATCCTTGGCCTTGTGCTGATCATCTTTCTCTTCGCCTTCTGCTGGCTCGGCCCGCTGTTCTATACCCAATGGGGACAGACCGAGGTGGACTACTCGGGCAAGACCGAGTACGTGCAGACGCTGATCACCTACGTGGATGAAAACGGCGTGGAGCATTCCTACTACCAGCTCGAAGAAACACACGAAACCACCAACTCGCTTGCCAAGCCCTCGTGGGAGCATCCGCTCGGCACCGACAAAACGGGGAAGGACGTGCTGGCAAGACTGATGTACGGCGGCAGAATTTCGCTGACCATCAGCTTTTTGACCGTATTCGTCATCGCAGCCATCGGCGTTGTCTTCGGTGGCATTGCAGGCTACTTCGGCGGCTTTGTTGACAACGTCATCATGCGTGTGTGTGACGTGCTGATGTGCCTGCCCGGCATCCCGATCATGCTCGTTGTGGGTACCGTGCTTGACGCATGGAGCAAAACGCCCGATTTTCCGCTTGCCATTGAGCCGCAGCACCGCATCTATTACCTCATGGGCTTCCTTGCCCTGATCTCTTGGTCGGGTACGGCAAGACTGGTACGCGGTCAGATCCTCTCCTTGCGTGAGCAGGAATACATGGTGGCGGCAGAGGCTATGGGATACAGCACCGTGCGCAAGATCTTCAAGCACCTGATCCCCAACGTCCTGCCCCAGCTGATCGTTTCCATGACGCTCAGCCTTGGCTCCATGATCCTTTACGAGGCATCCCTGACCTACCTCGGTCTCGGTGCGCCCGAGCAGTTTGCCGCATGGGGTACCATGATCAACGCGGCAAACGACACCAACATTCTGCAAAACTATTTCAATATCTGGGGCCCTCCCGGCCTTTGCATCATTATGGCGGTGCTTGGCTTTAACTTTGTGGGCGACGGCCTGCGCGACGCGCTGGACCCCAAGATGAGAAGATAAGAGGAGGGAAAGATCATGAAACAGCAAAAAAAGAAATCCTCCTATCTCTCGGGACGTGAGATCCGCGCCATTGCCAAGCAAAACAAAAAGATCATGATGGCGCTGGAGGCAAAGAAATACCGCCGCGCAAAGGAAGAGGAGTTCCTTTGCGAGATGAAGGATCCGGGCAACATCCTTGAGATCGACGACCTGCACACCTACTTCTTTACCGATCAGGGCATCGTCAAGGCAGTCAACGGCGTTTCCTTCAACATTCCCAAAAACAAAACGGTTGGCATCGTGGGCGAATCCGGCTGCGGCAAGAGCGTGACCAGCATGTCCATCATGCGCCTTTTGCAAGGCCCTACAGGCCAGATCTATTCCGGTGCGATCCGCTTCGCGGCCGAGGACAAGACCTATGACATCGCGCAGATGCCCATGAGCGAGATCCACCGCCTGCGCGGCAAGGAGATCGCCATGATCTTCCAGGAGCCCATGACCTCGCTCAATCCCATCTTCACCATCGGTGACCAGCTGGACGAGGTGACCTACATTCACAACCCCGAGGCAACTGCCGAGCAGGCGCAGGCAAGATCGCTGGAAATGCTGCGTCTTGTGGGCATTGCCGCGCCCGAGCGCGTATACAACTCCTATCCCCACGAGCTTTCGGGCGGTATGCGCCAGCGCGTCATGATCTCCATGGCGCTTGTGTGCAACCCCCGTCTGATCATCGCGGACGAGCCCACCACCGCGCTGGACGTCACCATTCAGGCGCAGATTCTGGATCTTTTGCGCGATCTGAAGGACAAGATCAACGGCTCGATCATGCTGATCACGCATGACCTGGGCGTCATTGCCGAAATGGCAGACTTTGTGGTGGTCATGTATGCAGGTAAGGTGATCGAAATGGGAACCGTGCAGGAGATCTTCAAAAATCCCATGCACCCCTACACCATTGGCCTGCAGAAATCCAAGCCCACCATGCAATCCGACAGCGACACCCTGTTCAATATCCCCGGCAACGTGCCCAACCCCGTCAATATGCCGACGCACTGCTACTTCAAGGAGCGCTGCGATCGCTGCTGCGACAAGTGCGGCGGTGACTACCCCGATATGATCCGGGTAAGCCCCACACACTTCGTATCCTGTCATCTATACAATTAAGGAGGAAATAGCAAATGGCTGATATTACCTATCAAAGCGCGCTTGCGCGCTGGCAAGAGCTGCCCGAAGCAGACACCTCCTATGACGACGAGGCACTTGCGATCAAGAAGGCCGAGGAAAGAGCCGCTGCGATCCAAGCAGACGCACAAAAAGAGCCAGATCCCGATGCCCTTCTGGAGATCAGACACCTGCGCAAGGCCTTCCCGATCAAGAAATCCCTGACCGGCAAGGTGCAGCAGGAGCTGATTGCCGTGGACGACGTTTCCTTTATCTTAAAGCCGGGCGAAACGCTTGGTATCGTTGGTGAATCGGGCTGCGGCAAGACCACCATGGGCAGAACCGTTCTCAAGCTGCACCCCTCCAGCGGCGGTCAGATCTTGTTTGACGGCAAGGATATTACCAAATACTCCTCCGCACAAATGAGAAAGCTGCGCACCGAGATGCAGATCATTTTCCAGGATCCCTATTCCTCCCTGCCCCCCAGAAGCACGGTTGGCGATATCCTTTCCGAGCCTGTACGCGTTCACAAGATCGTACCCGAAAAGGACGTCAAGCAATACGTACTCAACCTGATGGAAAAATGCGGTCTGCGCGACTACTACTACGAGCGTTATCCGCACGAGTTCTCGGGCGGCCAGCGTCAGCGTATCTGCATTGCGCGTGCGCTCTCGGTCAATCCCAAGCTGGTCATTTGTGACGAGCCCGTATCCGCGCTGGACGTGTCCATTCAGGCGCAGATCATCAATCTGCTCAAGGAGCTGCAAAAGTCCATGAACCTGACCTACCTGTTCATCTCGCACGATCTTTCGGTGGTCAAGTTCATCTCGGACAAGATCGGCGTCATGTACCTTGGCTCGATGGTGGAATTCGGCGAGAAGAAGGACATCTTTGACAATCCCCTGCACCCCTACACGCAGGCGCTGTTCTCGGCCATCCCCAACCCCGATCCCGATGCAAAAATGCACCGCATGGTTCTGAACGGCGACATTCCCTCGCCTGCCAATCCCCCCAAGGGCTGTCGTTTCCACACGCGCTGCCCCTACGCCAAGGAGATCTGCAAGCACGTTACACCCGAATACCGCGAGGTGGAGAGCGGCCACTTTGCCGCCTGCCACATGTATTCCGAGGAATAAGGCATGGCAAAAGAGCAAAAGCAGAAAAAGCCCAAGAAGGAAAAGATCCGATACGTGGACGACGGCTCGACCGTGGTGGACATGCGCCCCTTGGAGGACGCCAACCGCCGCCCCGGTCAAAAGCCGCGTCAGCCGGGTGCCAAGGGAACGCTGCGTGAGCAGGCAAGAACCTATTTTGCAGCGGTTCGGCTGATGTTCTGGCCTATGATGATCACTTTGGGCATCATTTTCGTGTCCTTTCTGATTACGTGGATCATTTTCACGCTGGCCAGTTAAAGTACAAAAAAAGTAAGCTCCGCCCCGGGCGGCGAAAGCAACCAATCAATTCCGAAAAGCAGAAGGCATGATTCATGTCTTCTGCTTTTATCATGGGAGCATTCCGCGCAAAACCCGTTCAGATTCGTTGGCTTTTTTCACTTTTTTGCGCTTTGCTGTTGACATTTGGTTGCAAATCGGGTACAATAATTATATATGCCGTTTTTTGCCCCGATCTGTGCGGAGAAAACGGCGGAATTGGGAGGAAGTAACGTTGATCTTCAGCATGACTGCCTTTGGGCGCGACAAGCAGACCGTTGCAGGCAAGGATATTACTGTCGAGATCCGCTCGGTCAACAACCGATTTTTTGATTGCTCGGTACGCATGCCCCGCGCATTCTCGTACCTTGAGGAAAAGATCAAGCCCTATCTGCAGAGCCGCGGCATTGCGCGCGGCAAGGTGGACGTGAACATCTCGATCGACGTACTGGACACACAGGGCGTTTCCATCGTGCTTGACGAGGGCTATGCCAAGGGCTATCTGGACGCGCTTTACGCTTTGCGCGACACGTTTTCTCTGCCCGACGACATCAGCGTGATGACGGTTGCCCGCAACCAGGATATATTCAAGGTCAAAAAGCCCGAGGAGGACACCGAGCGCGACTGGCAAGCACTTTTGCAGGTGCTTTCGGTTGCCACCGACCGTTTCCTTGATGCGCGCCGCGCTGAGGGCGCACGCATCGAAGCCGATCTGCGCGGTAAGATGCAGGCCATTATGAACCGCGTGGATGCCATTGAAAAGCTCTCCGCCGACGACATTGTGACCTACCGCGACCGCCTGGAGGAAAAGATCCGCGCGGTGCTTGCGGACGCTGTGATCACTGTAGACGAAAACAGACTTTTGACCGAATGTGCCATTTATGCAGACAAGGTTGCCATTGACGAGGAGCTGGTTCGCCTGCGCTCGCATTTCGTAGCCTTTGAGCAATACTTACAGAGCGATCAGCCCGTTGGCCGCAGCATTGATTTCCTTTTGCAGGAGATCAACCGCTAGATCAACACCACAGGCTCCAAATGCACCAACGCTGCCATTGCAAAGCTGGTGGTTGAGGTCAAGACCGAGCTGGAAAAGAGCCGCGAACAGATCCAGAACATTGAGTAAATTGCGTGAAAGCTCACTCTCAGACGATTTCGTCTGCTGTTCACGCAACTAGCCGAACGAGAGCCGAACCGAATTGCCCGACGGCGATGCATTTTCGCATCTTTCGGCGTGCTTTCGCTCGCAAGATGGTCATAACCGAAGAAAGTCAAATCATACGCCC
>JAZUSJ010000234.1:0-18087 GCA_045606685.1 Eubacteriales bacterium | reverse complement strand
GAGCGGGCGGTGGTGGGGGTTCCCATAAAACCGCTCAAAATAATGCTAAGCCATCCTCCCCATGGGGCAACAGAACCCTTTTCCCTTGGGGAGAAAGGGCTTCCTTGTCCTGTGAAATGCACGATTTAAGATGGTCAAGAGCGGTTTTATGGAGACCTCATCCGGCGCTACGCGCCACCTTCCCCGGCGGGGCAAGGCTTTTTGTTTCATCGCGCCTGCAGGTTTATACCCGAACGGTATTATTAACTTGATACCGATAAGTAAAGTTTTGGATAAACAAGGCGCTGAGCAGAGAAAGATACAAGCAGGGGCTGTTTTTTGCAAAACAGCCCCTGCTTGTATGAGGTTTGAAAAAAATTACGAGAAAATGGGATAGCCTGCGGCCTCGTGAGCGGCACGCAGCTCGTCACACATAGCAACGATCTCATCGGTCGAGAGCTGGCTGCCGGTGTGAGGATCCATCATAGCTGCCTGGTAAACGTACTCCATCTTACCGGTCACGGCTGCTTCAATGGTCAGCAGCTGCACGTTGATGTTTGTCGTGTTCATAGCGGCAAGCTGCAGAGGCAGGGGACCTGCGTAGGTGGGATGAATGCCCGTGCGGTCAACCATGCAGGAAACCTCCACGCAAGCCTCGTCGGGCAGGTTGGGGATCAGGCCGTTATTGAGCACGTTACCACCGATGCGGTAGGGAACGTCGGTCAGAATTGCCTCCATGATGTGGGACGCGTACTCGCGGGAACGGGTATGAGAGATCTGGCCGCCTGCCATCAACTCTTCCTTCTGACGGTTCCAGCTTGCGATCTGGTTGACGCAGCGGCGCGGATACTCATCCAGCGGGATGTTGAACTTTTCGATCAGCTCGGGACGGTTTTCCTTGATGTAGAGGTAGTTGTATTCAGCGTTATGCTCGCTGGATTCGGTGCAGTAGTAGCCCAGCTTGTCAATGTAGTCAAAGCGGACCATGTCGTCGTGCTTTTCGTTTGCGTTCTTTTCTTTTGCTCTCTTCTTGATCTCGGGATAAAGGTCGTTGCCGTCCTTGTCCTGGATCTCAAGCAGCCATGCCATGTGGTTGATGCCCGCGATCTTTTCGCGTCTGCCCTCCAGCTTGTCCTGCATGCCAAGGCGATGCAAAAGTCCCTCGGAGCAGACCTGTACGCTGTGGCAAAGGCCGACCGTCTTGATGTTGGTGTATCTCTGCATGTAGCCTGCCAGCATTGCCATGGGGTTGGTGTAGTTGAGGAACCATGCGTTGGGGCAAACCTCTTCCATATCTGCTGCAAAGTCCTTGAGGACTACGATGGTACGCAGCGCACGGAAGATACCGCCGATGCCAAGCGTGTCACCGATGGTCTGACGCAGGCCGTACTTCTTGGGGATCTCAAAGTCGATGATGGTGCAAGGATCGTAAAGGCCGACCTGAATGGCATCGACCACAAAATCCGCATCGCGCAGTGCGTCCTTGCGGTTTTCCACGCCAAGGTATTTGCTGATCTTGGCTCTGTTTTGGTTGATGTTTTCGTTGAGCTTGGTGATGAGCAGGTAGGATTCCTCCAATCTGTCCGCATCAATGTCATAAAGGGCGATCTCTGCATCATGCAAACAGGGAGTCAGCATGGCGTCACCCAGTACGTTCTTTGCAAAAACGGTGCTTCCCGCACCCATAAATGTGATCTTTGCCATAGGTTATGCTCCTTTGATAGATTAGGTGGTTTTATTATATCGTTTTTTGCCAAAAAAATCAATAGTTATTCCGTATATTTTGTAAAAAACTTTTGTGTTCCGATGGCCCGCACCGACAAAAAATATGATATAATAGACATAATAAAGGTAGCTTATTTTTCGGAGAGGTACATGAAAAAAGGATTTTTGAAGAATATACAATGGAGCTTGCTGCCCGGCGTGATCGCGCTGGCGCTTCCCACTATGCTCGAGCAGCTGATGCACACGGCCGTGCAATACGTGGATACAGCCATGGTCGGCTCACTTGGCACGCAGGCATCGGCTGCCGTGGGTGCAACCAGCACGGTCGGTTGGCTGGTAGGCAGCTCGCTGTCCGCCTTGGGCGTGGGATTTTTGGCATTTATCGCGCGCGCCTCGGGCGCAAAGGATCAGGTGCTTTGCCGCCGTGCATCGGCGCAGGCCGTGATGGCGGTACTGGTGTCGGGCATATTGTTCACCGTTCTGACGCTTGCGCTCGCGCCCGTCGTGCCGGTGATCATGCAGGTCGATCCCGATATCCGCGATATTGCCGCTACATATTTCTTTATTTTGTATACGCCTATGCTGTTCCGCGCGGCATCCATCATTTTCGGTGCGGTTTTGCGCGGGGCGGGGGATACCAAAACGCCCATGCGCGTGGGCATGATCGTCAACGTTGTCAACGTGGTGCTGAATTTCTTTTTGATCTACCATACAAGAACCATTTCGATCCCGTGGTTTTCCGGGCAGGCGCTTGCCGTGACCATTCCCGGTGCGGGGCTTGAGGTGGTGGGTGCTGCCATTGCGAGCGCCGTTTCGTTTGTGGTGGGCGGCATTGCCGTGACCGTGGCTGTGTGGCGTCATTCCGTCATTTCTCCGCGCGGACAGCGTCTGCTCCCCGATAAGGAGATCCTCAAGCCTTGCCTGAAGGTGGCCATGCCCAACATGGCGCAAAGATTTGCCACCTCGCTTGGCTACGTGGTATTTGCATCCATGATCAACTCGCTGGGCGATATCTCCACCGCTGCGCACGGCTTTGCCAATACGGTGGAATCCGCCTTTTATATTCCCGGCTTTGGGATGCAGGCGGCCGCGGCTACGCTGTCGGGGAACTGCGTGGGCGCAAAGGATCAAAAAAAGCTCAAGGATCTGGGCAAGCTGATGCTGGTGTGCGAGGTGCTGCTCATGATCGTGTCGGGCTGCCTTTTGTTCCTGCTTGCTCCCCATATGCTGCGCCTTTTCTCCAAGGATCCGCAGGTCATCTCGCTTGGCACCACCGTTTTGCGCATGGTGGCGCTGTCCGAGCCGTTCTATGGCGTGACCATCATCACCGAGGGCATGATGCAGGGCGTGGGAAATACCAGGATCCCGTTTGTTTTCAACGTCATCGGTATGTGGGGCATGCGTATTCTCGGCACCTTCCTTTGTCTGATGTTATTGCCCGAGCCTACCCTTGTGGCTGCCTGGGCGTGCATGATTGCGCATAATCTTGCCTTGTTCGGCATGTTTTTGACCTATTTCATCAAGGGAAAATGGAGTCCGTTGCACAAAGCGCAACTCGACTGAAAATATTATTGACATTTATGCCATAATATGATAAAATAATATCAAATAGGCGTTTTTCGGAGGATTTGGATGATCACCTATGAAGAGCTTCGGCACAGTCCGGAGATCAGAACCTATATAGAGCGTGCGGATGAATCGCTGCGCGCCCTTGGATTTACCGAGCATAGCTTTGCACACGTCACGCGCGTGGCGCAAACGGCTGCGTATCTGTTAGAGGGGCTGGGGTACGATCCGCATGAAATCGAGCTTGCAAGGATCGCCGGGTATTTGCACGATATCGGCAATTTGGTCAACCGCGTGGAGCATTCGCAAAGCGGAGCGGTCATGGCGTTCAGAATTCTGGATCATATGGAGATGCCGCCCGAGGATATTGCTACGGTGGTCACCGCCATCGGCAACCACGACGAGGGTACGGGTGTGCCTGTCAACGGCGTTGCCGCAGCGTTGATCTTAGCGGACAAGTCGGACGTTCGCCGCAGCCGCGTGCGCAACGAGGACTTTGCAACCTTTGATATTCACGACCGCGTCAATTATTCTGTGGAAATGTCGCGTCTTGTACTGGATACGGAGCAGAAAACCGTTACGCTGACCTTGGATATTGATACCGAGGTGGCGTCTGTCATGGCGTATTTTGAAATATTCCTGGGACGCATGATCATGTGCCGCAAGGCTGCGGACAAGCTGGGACTTCAATTCAAATTGAATATAAACGGACAAATGTTGATCTGACGACAGATCGGAAAGGATTTTGAAATGCAAAATTTGTTGAACAATCTGCAGGCTGTATTTACCCACGAGAGCGTTGACGTCTTCATGGTGCTCAATCTGCTGCTCGGTCTTGCGCTGTTTTTGTTCGGTATGGACGTCATGGGCGATGCACTCAAAAAGAGTGCAGGTAATAAGCTCAAGATCATTCTCGGTAAGCTGACCTCCAATAAGTTCAAGGGCATTTTGCTCGGGCTTGGTGTGACCGCCATTATTCAGTCGTCCTCTGCTACTACTGTCATGGTCGTGGGCTTTGTCAACTCCGCCACCATGTCGCTTGCACAGGCTGTGGGCGTGATTCTCGGCGCCAACGTGGGTACTGCGGTCACGGCATGGCTGACTGCTATGACAGGCATGGAGGTTGCAGGTGCTGACGGAGCCATGAACGTTTTGCAGTATTTCAAGCCCGATTTCTGGATGCCTATCCTCGCCATTATCGGCATTGTGTTCTGCATGTTTGCAAAAAAGAACAGGTATAAGCAGGTCGGCTTTATTTTGCTCGGCTTTGGCGTGCTGATGACGGGTATGAATATCATGTCGGACGCCGTGTCGGTCTTCAAGGAGATCCCCGAATTCGGCAATCTGCTTGTCATGTTCGAGAATCCTTTCCTGGGAATTCTGGCAGGTACGGTGCTGACCGCGATCGTGCAGTCCTCCTCCGCGTCCGTCGGTATTTTGCAGGCGCTGACCGCGTCTGGTGCGATCTCGTACGGTATCGCGATCCCGATCGTTATGGGACAGAATATCGGTACGTGTGTTACCGCAATGCTGTCGTCTATGGGCTCCTCCAAGAACGGTAAACGTGCGGCGCTTGTACATCTGTATTTCAATATTATTTCAGTCGTGGTTGTGCTCAGCGGCTACTACATTCTGGATGCAATTATCGGATTTGGCTTGAACAGCGTGACAGCGAACATGTGGGATATTGCCATTATCCATACCGTGTTCAAGATCATTGCCGTGATTCTGATGCTCCCATTCACCAAGCTGCTCGAAAAGCTTGCATTTGTGTCCGTGCCCGAAAAGTCCAAGAAAAAGAAGGACGAGGACGGCATCGTGCTGGACGAGAGATTGTTCATCACCCCTGCCGTTGCAGTCGAGCAGGCTGAGGTGGCGGCTCGCAAGATGGCGGTCGTTTCCTGTGAGGCGCTTGACCGTGCATTGATGTTGCTTAGCAATTATGACTCCAAATCAGCAGATCTTGTACGGAAATATGAGGACGACGTGGATAAGATGGAGGACAAGATTGGCTCGTATCTTGTCAAGCTGGCTGCAAAGAACAGCTCGGGCGAGGGCTCACGTGAGATCACAAAGCTGCTTCACCTGATCGGTGACTTTGAGCGTATTTCCGACCACGCGGTCAACATCGTGGAGTCGGCTGAGGAAATGAGAGATAAGCAGATCCAATTCTCGCCCGCCGCACAAAAGGAGATCAACACCATGGTTGCCGCTGTGCGCGAGGTGCTGTGGAACGCACGCGAGGGCTTTGTTAACGATGATATGGATATGGCCGTATCGGTTGAGCCTTTGGAAGAGGTCATTGACGATCTGCGCGATGCGATCAAGCTGCACCACATCGTGCGTTTGCAAAACAACGAGTGTACCATGGAGCTTGGCTTTATCCTGTCCGATTTGTTGACCAACTGCGAGCGCGTGGCGGACCACTGCTCCAATATCGCAGGCTGTATGCTGGAGCTGTCGCGTGACAAGGCACTGGATCTGCACAGATATCTGTATGATATCAAGCACGGAAGCCCCGAGTTTGACCGCAGATATCAGGAATATAAGGAAAAGTATCCGATCGAGGATTGATCCTTTAAAAAATAACATAAAAGAGTGGGGAAAACTGACCTTTGCAAGATAAGGTCGGTTTTCCCGTGCTTTATGGAAAGAAAAAGATGAAAAATTTCAAAAGAACAAAGCAATACAGGGAAATCAAGGAGCGGTTTGCCACGGTTTCGCAAAGACTTGCCGAGCTCTACCCCGGCGCGGAGTGTGCGCTGGAGTGGAGGAGCGACGCGGCAGATCCCTTGGACGACGGCTGGCGGCTTCTGATCATGGGCAGGCTTTCTGCACAATGCACCGATGCAAGAGTCAACATTGTGTGCCGCGAGCTGTTTGCCGCGTATCCCACAGCGCAGGCTGTGGCGGATGCGCCCATCGAGGAGCTGGAAAGATTGGTGCATTCCTGCGGCTTTTACCGCGCAAAGGCAAGGAATATCAAGGATTCTTGTGCGCGCCTGGTCAATGAGTTTGACGGCAGAGTCCCGGCAGACCGCGAGGTGCTGCTGACCTTCCCCGGTGTGGGGCGCAAGATCGCCAATCTGTTGCTGGGCGATCTGTACCGTATCCCCGGCATCGTGGCGGATACGCACATCATCTGCATCGGCGGCCGATTGGGGGCATACCCCACCGAGCTGAAGGATCCGCATAAGGTGGAGAAGATACTGGATATGTACGTTGAACCCGCGGAGCAGAGCGATTTTTGCCACCGCGCGGTGCAGTTTGGCCGCGATTATTGCACGGCAAGAGCACCCAAATGCGGAGAATGCCCATTGGGCGATATTTGTCCGTATGCGCAGATGATATCCTTCCCTACAAAAAAAGAATCATAAAGGATGTGATAGAATGGAAACACAACATAAAACCTACGGCAAGGCCGCGCGTCTGTGGCATTTTCTGCGCAAGAGCCGCCTGTGGTTTGCGCTGGGTATTTTGTGCGCCTTTGCCATGACAGGACTTGAAATGGTTGCACCGCAGATCGTCAACTTTACCGTGGATAATCTGCTGGGAGGCAAGGCACTCGAGCTGCCCGCGTGGGTTTTGCAGCTTGTTCCGACGCTTGACGTGGCGGCCTTGATCGCGTATCTGCAGGATAGGCTGTGGATCGTGGCCATTGCCGTCGTCGTAACGGGTGCTGCCTCGGTGCTGTGCCGCTTTGGCAATATGTATTTTAACAACAAGGGCGGCGAGAGCATGATCAAAACCATCCGTGATGATCTGTTTTCCCATATCGGCCGTCTGCCGCAGAGCTTTTATTCGCAGAATAAGACGGGCGACTTGATCCAGCGCTCCACCTCGGACGTGGAAATGGTCAAGAATTTTGTGGCAGAGCAGCTTGTACCGCTGTTCCGCGTGATCATTTTGCTGGCCGTGTCGCTGACTGTCATGTTTATGATGAATCCGCTGCTGGCGCTTGTGCCGCTGGCCTTTGTTCCCATCGTGCTGACCTATTCGCTGGTCTTCCGTCACTTTATCAGCAAGCATTTCGAGGCTTGCGACATCTGTGAGGGTGAGCTTTCTTCGATCACGCAGGAAAACCTGACCGGTGTGCGCGTGGTGCGTGCGTTTGGCAGAGAGAGAAGCGAGATTGAAAAGTTTGATCAGAAAAACCAAGAGTATGGGAATCGTAACGTCAGGCTCACCTGGCTCTTTACCTGGTTCTGGATCATAGGCGACTTTTTCTCGGGCATGCAGGTGCTGGCCGTGCTTGGCGTGGGTACGTATCTGTGCGTGACGCAGGGCATGGAGCTTGGTGATCTGCTGGCGTTCGTGACGTATAACGCCATGATGCTGTGGCCGGTGCGCTCGCTGGGACGCATCGTGTCCGAGATGAGTAAGGCAGGCGTTGCGCTGGGCAGAATCAATCACATTCTCAATACAAGCCCTGAAATGCAGACCGAGCAAATCAGAACGCCCGACTACAAGGGTGACGTTGTGTTCAAGGATGTCAGCTTCCGCTATGAGAGCGAGGGCGCGGAGATCTTGCGTGACGTTTCCTTTACGGTCAAGGGCGGCAGCGTGGTCGGCATCATGGGCGGCACAGGCGCGGGCAAGAGTACGCTGATGGGCCTGCTTGACCGATTGTACGAGCTGCAAGAGGGCAGCATTACCGTTGGCGGTGTGCCGATCGGACAGATCGACCGCGCAGAATTGCACCGTCACGTGGGATACGTGCTGCAGGATACGTATTTGTTCTCGGGTACCATCGCGGAGAATATCTGCATGGGAACCGAAGGCGTGGATATGGCGCAGGTAAAGCATGCATCGCGCGTGGCCTGCTTTGACGGCGCGGTGTCCGAATTCAAGGAAGGGTACGAAACCTTTGTCGGTGAGCGCGGAGTGACGCTCTCGGGCGGTCAGAAGCAGAGATGCTCAATTGCCAGAATGCTGGCAATGCGCCCGGATATTATGATCTTTGACGATTCTCTTTCCGCGGTGGACAGCGAGACCGATGCCGCCATCCGTCGCGCGTTGCGACGGGAATTTGAAAACTGCACGGTCATTCTGATCTCGCACCGCATTACCACTCTCTCGCACGCGGATCATATCGTGGTGCTGGACGAGGGACGCGTGGCCGAGATGGGTACGCACGCAGAGCTTGTGGCCAAGGGCGGCATTTACAGTCGCGTGTGCGCAATGCAGGGAAGAGATGATACATGCGCTGCAGATGGGGAGGTGACGGCATGAAGCAAGAGAAAAGAATGCGTAAGGGATTGCCGTACCCCAAGGTGATAGCATTTTTCAAGCCCTATTTGTGGGTATTTGGCGTGATATTGGTGCTGGGTATTTACAGCGGTGTGGTGGATATCTGCCTGCCCTTGTTTCAGGAATACGCCATTTCCAATTTCATCACTCCCGGCACGGTGTCGGGACTTGGACTGTTTTGCGTTTGCTACGCGCTGTTTTTGCTCTCGCGTATCGTGGCCGATTTCATTTCGTCGTATCAGACGGGACGCATTGAGGTGCTGATCGCCAGGGATATGCGCGGTGCATGCTTCAAGCATTTGCAGACGCTGTCATTTTCGTTCTTTAACCAGAACAGCGTGGGATACCTGCATTCGCGCATCATGAGCGACACCAGCCGCATCGGCGGTGTGGTTGCATGGGATTTTATGAGCGGTGTGTGGAATTTGTCCTATCTGATCGGCGCGGCGGTCGTCATGTTCGTGCTGGATTGGCGTCTTGCCTTGTGCGTCATGGTCATCGTTCCCGTCATTGCATTGGGAGCTGCGCTGTTTGAGCGCAAGCTGCGCGGACTGAACAAGGAGGTCAGAGAGCTGAATTCGCAGATCTCGGGCAAGTTCAACGAAAGCATTACCGGTTCGCGCACGGTTCGCGTGCTGGGCGCAGAGGAAAAAATGCGCAAGAGCTTTTTTGCGCTGACAGGAAAGATGAATAAGACGGCAGTGCTGACTGCACGCGTGCGTGCAAGCTTTATCTGTCTGATCGCGTTCTCCACCTCCATGGCGCTGGCACTTGTGCTGTGGCGCGGCGGTCTGATCGCGCAGGAAAACGTGGCATTCTTAGCCAAGCTTTCGGTGTTCATGACGTATGCCTTGAATATGATGGAGCAGGTACAGTGGGTGGTCAACGCCATGGCGGACATGATCTTTGTCCGCGTCAACATGGAGCGCGTTTCCAAGATCCTGGAAACCGAGTCGGACGTGCCGGACAGTGCCGAGGTGGTCGAAAAGTACGGTGACACCTTCCATCCCAAGCGCGAGAACTGGGAGCCCTTACACGGGGATATTACCTTCAAGGACGTATCCTTTATGTACCCGGACGGCAACGAATGGGTGCTGGAAAACTTTGACTTGCACGTTCCCAAGGGGACAAACGTGGCCATCGTGGGAGAAACGGGCGCGGGAAAATCCACGCTTGTCAATCTGGTCTGCCGCTTTTATGATCCTACCAAGGGACAGGTGCTGATCGACGGCAGGGATGCAAGAGAGAGGAGCCAGCTTTGGCTGCATTCCTCGCTTGGCTACGTGTTGCAAACTCCCCATCTGTTCTCGGGCTCGATTGCCGAGAATTTGCGTTACGGCAACCCGAACGCGACCGAAGAGGAGATGGAGGCCGCTTTGCGTGAGATTGACGCGTGGAAAATTGTGGAACGCATGGGCAAGGGCTTGGATAGCGACGTGGGCGAGGGCGGTGATCTGCTCTCTACCGGTGAAAAGCAGCTGTTGTCGTTTGCGCGCGTCATGCTGGCCAACCCCTCGATCTTGGTGCTGGACGAGGCCACCTCGTCGGTGGACAGCCATACCGAGAAGCTGATCCAGGCAGCTACCGAGAGAGTCAGCCAAGGGCGCACGTGCTTTATCATCGCGCACAGACTTTCCACCATCAGGCAAGCGGATATTATCCTGGCCGTCAAGGATGGCAAGATCATCGAGCGCGGCAACCATGCCGAGCTGATGGCGGCAAAGGGATATTATTACCGCCTGTATACCCGTCAGTACGAGGACGAGCAAACCCAGATCGTGCTGGATAAGAAAGAATAAAAAGATATTTACATGAAAACCCCTTTGGTATCAAACGGTACCAAAGGGGTTGGTTTTATGTCGTTGTGTAGGGGAGGATATTATCCTCCCGCACGTATTGCTACGGATTGGTTGCAAGGGTATCGCGATATGGAATTGCTTTGGGGCGGGAGGATGAATTTGCTTGCAAATATTCCTCCCCTACATGATTTCATGTTTTTTACTCCATATTCTTCAAATACAACTCCGCTTCCATGCAGGTCTTGCCGTCCTGGTTGATCAGGCGGAAGTAATAGCCGTTCTCGCTTTCTGCGCGGTAGATGGTCAGAACGTCGCCGTAAGCAGCCTCGTGTAAGTAGGAGAGCGAGAATCCGCTGACAAATTTGCCAAGCATGTCCGGTACGTAGTCGCACAGCATGTCGGGGTATTTGGTGTTGTTCATGTGCATGTTGTAGTCCAGATCCGAGTAGCGCACCTCGCGTTTGCCAACCTCGCAAAGCTGTGCGGAGGAGGTGATGCGCACGCGGCGCGGCAGCTCGCTTTTGTCGATCATCTCATCTGCCGGGAAGAGTGCGGCTGCAGGAAAGTCTTCGGACTTGATAAAGGTGCGCTCCCTGAGATTGACCAAGGCCCACTCGGACGAGGCACGGGCATAGACCTTGCCGTCGTATTCGATCTCAAAGCAACGGTTAAAGGAATAAGAGCGCGAGGGGGGACACCAGGTGTTTACCCAGATGCGGATGTAAGGGGGCAGGGGCGCGTCAATGCTGACTTGAATGCGGCTCATAATAAAGCCGATGCCGTCGCGCTGGTGGATCTCGTCCAGATCCAGATCAATGGCACGGCATTGCCTGTTTGCGCATTCCTGCATGTACATCAGCACCTGCGAGGGGCGAATGATCAGATCGGGATCCGTATCATGCCATTTGGTCAGAAAGTGTTCGGTATATTTCATACGTTACCTCCAAAAAGGAGCTGCCAAAGGGTTTGACAGCTCCAAAGTGGTCAAATTAAAGGGTGCCCGAAGAGCCCAGCACGTTTCTGATCTTGTGCTGAACCATCTTCTTGACCTCTGCGCGTGCAACGGTCAGGTATCCTCTGGGATCGAATACCTCGGGGCTTTCGGCAAATACACGGCGAACGCCTGCGGTCATGGCAAGACGGATATCCGAGTCGATGTTGATCTTGCAAACTGCCATGGAAGCAGCCTGGCGCAGCATTTCCTCGGGAATGCCGATCGCGTCGGGCATCTTGCCGCCAAGGGCGTTGATCTCGCGAACGTACTCCTGGGGAACCGAGGAAGCACCGTGCAGAACGATGGGGAACTCGGGGAGTCTCTTGGAGATCTCTTCCAGCACGTCAAAGCGGAGCTGCGGCTTGGTGCCGGGCTTGAATTTATAAGCACCGTGGCTGGTGCCGATGGCGATTGCCAGGGAGTCAACGCCGGTACGGGTAACGAATTCCTCAACCTCATCGGGGTTGGTGAACATAGCGTCCTCTGCCTTGACCTTCACGTCGTCCTCAATGCCTGCCAGCTTGCCAAGCTCGCCTTCTACCACAACGCCGTGTGCGTGTGCGTATTCAACGACCTTGCGTGTCAGTGCAATGTTGTCCTCAAAGGAGTGGTGAGAGCCGTCGATCATAACCGAGGTAAAGCCGCCGTCGATGCAAGCCTTGCAGATTTCAAAATCTGCGCCGTGGTCAAGGTGCAGTGCCAGGTCGATGTCGGTGTCGCGGATCGCAGCTTGTGCCAGGGCCATCAGGTACTCGTGCTTTGCGTACTTACGTGCGCCTGCGGATACCTGCAGGATAACGGGGGACTGCTCTTCCTTAGCAGCCTCGGTGATTGCCTGGATGATCTCCATGTTGTTGATGTTGAAGGCGCCGATGGCGTAGCCGCCGCGGTAAGCCTTTTTGAACATTTCAGTTGTTGTTACAAGTGCCATTTGGGAATTCCTCCGGTAAAAAATACTACCGATATTCTATCATACTCCGTGCTTAAAATCAATAGTTATCCCGAATTTTTATCAAAAATTATCCAATGGTTTCCCGATGCTCGTGTTCCTTGGAGGCGACGGCCGCGCCATCCTGCGTGCCAAGACCAAAGCTGACTGCAATGGCGTTGTCCACGCGCAGCATAGCGGCCTCGTCCAGATGCCCGATTTTTTCCTTCAAGCGTCGTTTGTCAAGCGTGCGGATCTGCTCAAGCAGTATGACCGAATCCTTGGCAAGTCCTGCCTTGTCTGCATATATGTCAATGTGCGTGGGCAGGCGCGTTTTGCTCATGCGCGAGGTGATCGCAGCGGCGATCACGGTCGGACTGTATTTGTTACCCACGTCGTTCTGAATGATCAATACCGGGCGTAAGCCGCCCTGCTCCGAGCCTACGACCGGAGAGAGATCTGCGTAATAAATATCACCGCGTTTTACGGTTATCATGGTATGCCTCCCTTGTGTATGTTGGTGTAATGATATTGTTGCCGCGAAAGTACCCTTTTAGTCGCCTGCGGGTTATATTGCAGTATATACAAAGTATCGACGGAATGCGACAGGGTACAGATGTGCAAAGAGGGCTTTGGGTTGTAGTAAAAAAACGGTAAAAAGATCGGGTTTGTGCTTGCAAAGGCGTATTGTATGTGTTATAATATGAACAGAAAAATATTGGAGGTTAATATGCGTAAAACAAAGATTATTTGTACCATAGGACCTGCAACCCAGGATGAAGACACCCTGCGCGGTCTTTGCAAGGCGGGCATGAACGTCGCCAGACTCAATTTTTCTCATAACACGCATGAGGATCATCAGCAAAGGATAGACAGCATCAAAAAGATAAGAGCCGAGTTGGACATGCCCATTGCCATTATGTTGGATACCAAGGGCCCCGAGTACCGTATCAAAACCTTTGAAAATGGCAGCGTGACCTTATCCGAGGGACAGGAATTCACCTTTACCACCGAAGAGGTGGAGGGCAACCAAAGCATCGTGTCGGTCAGCTATGCGGAGCTTGTGCATGAGCTTGTGCCGGGGGATACCATTCTGCTCAACAACGGACTTCTGATCTTCCGCGTGGAACAGATCGAGGGTAAGAATATCCATTGTCGCGTGGTTTGCGGCGGTGAGCTTTCCAACCGCAAGAGCATGAGCTTCCCGGGCAAGGTCATGAAGCAGAAATACCTGTCCGATCAGGATAAGGCGGATATCGCATTCGGCATCAAGAACGGCGTGGACTTTATCGCATGCTCGTTCGTGTCCTGTAAGCAGGATCTGATCGACGTTCATAATTTCCTTACCGAGATCGGCGGCGAGGGCAAGGTGGACCTGATCGCCAAGATCGAAAACCAGTCGGGATACGACCACATTGAGGAGATCTGCGAGGTGTGCGACGGTATCATGGTCGCGCGCGGTGATATGGGCGTGGAGGTGCCGTTTGAGCAGCTGCCTGCTATGCAGAAAACCTTGATCACCAAGTGCAGAATGCTTGGCAAGAGAGTCATTACCGCAACTGAGATGTTGGAGAGCATGATATACAATCCCAGACCTACCAGAGCAGAGATCTCGGACGTGGCAAACGCGGTTTACGACGGCACCAGCGCCATCATGCTGTCGGGTGAGACGGCCATGGGCAAGTACCCCGTGCAGACGGTGCAGGTCATGTCCAAGATCGCGGAGACCACCGAGAATAACATTGATTATACCGACATTTTCTACGGCACCGAGTTCAAGATCAAGAATACCGTGGACGCGATCTCGCACGCAACCTGCGCAGTTGCCATTGACATTGGTGCAAAGGCCATCGTGGCTTGTTCGCTTTCGGGCATGACCGCACGCATGGTATCGCGCTTCCGCTGCCCGGTGGATATCATCGGCCTGACTACCGATGAGAGAACGTATCGCAAGCTGGCGCTTTCCTGGGGCGTGACTCCCGCGCTGTGCGAGAAGTATCCCTCGACCGATGTGCTGTTTTATACCGCAACCAAGATGGCACCCAAGCTTTTGCCCATGCAAAAGGGTGACAGCATCGTGATTACGGGCGGCGACACTACGGGCGTGTCCGGCAAGACCAGCCTGATCAAGGTCGAGCAGATCTATTGATCATAAAATAAAAATGCAGCCCGCGGGGCTGTGCATTCGAAAAAACCCGAAAATATCAAGCAGAGCAGCGTGTTACGTGAAAAAACCTTGTATCCGGTGCAAAAAATGTGCAAAACCCCCTTGAAAAACGCGCGAGTTTGGTGTATAATAAAATGAACTGTATAATCAGACCAAATTTATTAACGGTTAATATTGGAGGACAAACAAAATGGTAGTAGCTGGCGATTTTAAGAACGGCATCACTTTTGATATGGACGGTAACGTATTCCAGGTTATCGAATTCCAGCACGTAAAGCCCGGTAAGGGTGCTGCATTCGTGCGCACCAAGATCAAGAACGTCATTACCGGCACTGTTGTGGAAAGAACCTTCTCTCCCACAGATAAGTTCGAAAACGCGTACATCGACAGAAAGGATATGCAGTATTCTTACGACGATGGCGACCTGTATCACTTCATGGACACCGAGACCTGGGAAGAAACCCTGGTTGCTCACGACAAGGTTGGCGATTCCTTTAAGTTCGTAAAGGAAGAGATGTTCTGCAAGATCATGTCCTACAAGGGCAACATCTTCGCAGTAGAGCCCCCCACATTCGTAGAGCTGCAGGTTACTGACACCGATCCCGGCTTTGCAGGCAACACTGCAACCAACACCCTCAAGCCCGCAACTCTGGAAACCGGCGCAGAGATCAAGGTTCCTCTGTTCATCAACGTAGGCGATATGCTCAAGATCGACACCAGAACCGGTGAGTATCTGTCCAGAGCATAAGCTTTCCTGCAGCGAGGGCTGCGAATTCACAGAAAGGAAAAGAGTATCATGACCATTACCGAAAAGGCTGCTTACCTCAAGGGCTTGGCAGACGGCTTGAATTACGATAAGGAAAGCGCAGAGGGCAAGCTGATCACTGCGCTGATCGAACTGACCTCGGATCTTGCTGACCTGGTCGACGAGCTCGACGAGGATCTGGCTGATCTGGAGGAATACGTAGACGAGCTGGATACCGATCTTGGCGACGTTGAGGATTATTTGCTCGACGAAGGCGACTATGACTTCGACGAGGATGACGAGGATTGGGACGACGAGGATTGGGAAGAGTGCGACGGCGATTGCGAAAGCTGCGGCCTGGAGTGCGATATCCCCTTTGATGAAGACCTGGAGGACTTAGAGGATCTGGAAGACGAGTTCGAGGAGATCTTCGAGGTTGAATGCCCCTCTTGCGGCGAGATCATCTGCTTTGAAGGTGATATCGACGAGGAAAACCTCCGTTGCCCCGCATGCGGCGAAAAGTTCGCTTGCATCATCGAGGAAGACGATGTTGCTGACCTCGAGGCAATCGACGGCAAGGATAAGGAGTAATTTTCTAAGGAGTCATTCCAAAGAGTCATTCCAAGGAGCCATTCCAAGGAGTTAATTCCGGGGAGTAATTCCAAGGAGTTAATTCCGGGGAGTAGTTCCAAGGAGCCATTCCCAAAAGGGAAGTCTCCCCTGAAAAGAGGCGTGTCCCAAATATGATTCAGGGTGCTGCATTCGCAGCACCCTGTAATACCGAAATCGACCACGGACTTGACCGCAGATTTGACCACTTACAGAATTTTACCCAAAATCGAATAAAAATCACACATCGGGGTGTGGCGCAAGAATTTCGCCAAAGGCGAAATAATAGCGCGCGACGTTTGGGTTAGTGAGGCAAAAACGATTGAATATCGTTTTTGGCGAACGGTGGAGCCCAAGCAAGGAGCCGAAGGAGCGAGTGTATTGAGCGACGCGCGGCGACTATGCGACGCGAGTGGGGATGTGACCGACTCGAAGTTCAACCGAGAGCGAAAACGCCGAAAAGCCTTGTGTTTATTGACCTTTCCGCACTTTCAAGCAAAACAAAAAGCCCCTTCAAAAGGGGCTTGACCACAGATTTGACCACTTACAGAAATTGACCAAAAATCGAATAAAAATCACACATCGGGGTGTGTGCGCAGGAATTTCGCCAAAGGCGAAATAATAGCGCGCGACGTTTGGGAGCGTGTGACCGACGCAAAGTTCAACCGAGAGCGAAAATGTCGAAAAGCCTTGTGTTTATTGACTTTTTCACAACTTCAAGCAAAACAAAAAGCCCCTTCAAAAGAGGCTTGACCACAGATTTGACCACTTACAGAATTTGACCAAAAATCGAATAAAAATCACACTTCGGGGTGTGGCGCAGCTGGTAGCGCGCGACGTTTGGGACGTCGATGCCGCAGGTTCGAATCCTGTCACTCCGACCAAACCTTACTAATTCGAACGTTCGAAATTCCAAACGAATTGTGAACGGATTAGTAAGGTTTTTCTTTTTCAAAGGAAATGAAACTCTATTTTTAGCCTTTCACAGAGCCCAATGCAGGGAGCGCTGCTGTTTTCCCTCTTTGTTTATGCGCCTGGATCCAATCCCCCATGAGAGTTCGTCTCAAACGCAGGTGCAAACTGTATGCCATTTTTAATAAAACTAAAGAACAGATAATAGCATATTTGCATCCCGGGGACGTGGTCTACTTGCTTCGTAACAAGCTCAAATGTGGTTACTGCGGCAAGTCGATCACATCCGAGTCGGGAACATCACGAAATGGTACTGTTATTCGCTATTACAAATGCAGTACCCGAAAAAAGGATTCGACCAAGTGCCACAAGACACCCATACGTAAAGAGATCCTGGAGCAACTGATCGTGGATGTTACTCTCAAGGTTTTGAACAATCCGCAAACCATTGATACGATTGCCGACCGTGTGTTTGAAGCCCACGAAAAACGGCTCACGGACACCTCTGTAATCCATATCTTGGAGGCCGAGTGGAACAAAATCCGCAAGGCTCTGGACAATATGCTTAGTGCCGTAGAGCCAGGTATTATCACCAGTTCTACCAAACAACGTATTGAGGAGTTGGAGGCGGCTTTGGAAGTGGCTGAGGGGAAGGTTCTGGTTGAGAAATCCAAAAACAAAGTACAGCTTACGCCGGCGGACATCAAGAAGTTCATTCTCAAGGCCCTCAAAAAAGAGCCTCGTTTGATGATCAAAACGCTCGTAAAGGAAGTGATCCTATACGACGATAAAATGGAGATATATTACAACTGCGTAGACAAGAAAAAGCCTGATGACTTGGATCATCGGACTTTTTGCATTCATCAAAAAGATTGCGATATCGATCCTCAGGACTTCGGATTGCGATGGAACGTATCAGGGTATACATTTGTGCTGGAGCTGTACTTTTAAGTCATATTTATTCTTGATTTTTGTGAATAACGTACTACAGCTTAAACTACAGGGCTATTCCTTGACTATGACACTCTTTTTGAGGAATAATATAATTAGGGGCAGCATAGTATAGGGCAGGTGCTCCTTATCAAGGGCGTTATGTTGCAAAATGCTTCCGAAACTTTTCAAACTTTCAAAGTCGTAAATTCTCAAAGTAAATGCAACAGTAGCAAAGGCCTTGCGTTTACTATGAGAAATCGATTGCAGTAAGTATAAGAAAAGGCTAAAAGCAACGAAAAAAAGCAACGTAAAAAACAAAAGAAGGCATAACGAAAAAGGCTGAGAGGTAGATTTCTCAGACTAAATGCAACTACGGTTGCGTTTACTATGAGAAGGATTTCGCTAACAATTAAGGAGATTGAATAACCTCATTTGCCGGAACAAAGGAAATCCCCAAGGCAGATGCTAAAAGCTCCGAGT
>JAZUSJ010000233.1:0-3125 GCA_045606685.1 Eubacteriales bacterium | reverse complement strand
CGTGATGCCATACGCGACTGCGTCGCAATTCCATACACGGCGACGCCGTGATTGTATGATCCAAGGAGCCCAATATGTCCATCATCCTAATCGGCATGCCCTCGTGCGGCAAAAGCACGCTGGGGGTATTGCTTGCCAAAAAACTGGGGCTGGAATTCATCGATTCCGACCTCTTGATCCAAAAAAAGCACGGAAAGCTATTGCACGAGCTGATCGAGCAGCACGGCAACGAGGCGTTTTTAGCCCTGGAAGCCGAGGTCAACTGCGCAATCACCGAGCAAAATGCCGTGATCGCCACGGGCGGCAGCGCGGTTTACAGCGAATTTGCCATGCGCCACCTTGCCACACTCGGTAAGATCGTGTATATCCATATTTCCTATGAGGAAATGGAAGCGCGACTGGGTGACTACGCGCATCGCGGTGTCATCATGCCTGCAGGATATACGCTGCGCGACTTGTACGACGAGCGCACCGCACTTTACGAACGCTACGCAAACGTCACGGTTTCGGGCGAGGGCGGCATGCCCTCGGCCATCGAGCGGATCACAAAGAGAATATAGCATTTGCAAGGCGGGGCTTTATGTCCCGCCTTGCCATTTTGATTGGATCGGTGTCCTTTGACGGCCGGAATACAATCGAATAAATATTTCCAAACCCTATTGACATACATATACTGACATGATATAATACAAGCGGTACAGATAATACAGATAATACAGAAAGGGGGATCATATGAAGTTCAGCTTTTCGGGGCATCAGGATATTTATCTGGAAATTGCCGAGCGGTACAAGGAGTATATCCGACAAGGGATCATCAAAAACGGGGAAAAGCTCCCGTCGGTCAGAGTTGCCGCGGGTGAGCTTTCGGTCAATCCCAACACGGTGGCAAAGGCTTACGCCAAGCTGGAGCAGGAGGGGTACATCTGCTCCTTGCCCAAAAAGGGTGTGTACGTTACGTACGAGGGTGCAGAGGATCGCACGCAAGAGAATGCTGATCTTGCGCTGATCTATGATATGCGCGGCCGCGGCATTGACAAGCAAACGCTGATGAATTGGATAGAGGAGGTATACGGCAGCCATGATTGAAGTAAAAAATCTGAGCTTTGGCATTGGAAAAAAGCAAATATTGGAAAACGTCAGCCTGTGCTTGCAGGATGGCAGCGTCATGGGACTTGTGGGCATCAACGGTGCGGGCAAAATCACGCTGTTGCGCCTGATCTCGGGTGTTCTGACGCTGGAGCATGGGATGATTTTGATAGACGGCAAGAGCGTTGAGGAGGAAGAGGCACGCAGGTCGCTCTTTTTCCTGCCCGACGATCCGTATTTTACCATTTACACGACGGGTGAGAGCCTTTACAAGATGTACGAGGTCTTTTATCCCGGGATCGACCGCGCCATTTTTATGCGCTTTATGCAGACCTTTACGCTGGATCCCAAAAAGCCGATCCGCAATTTCTCCAAGGGTATGCGCAGACAGCTGTATATTTCCTTGGCGCTGGCGGTCAAGCCCAAGTATCTGCTGCTGGACGAGGCCTTTGACGGCCTGGATCCGCTCTCGCGCCTGTCATTCAAGCGCGCGCTCAACGAATTCGTGGAGGAATACGGCATGTCGGTCATCATTTCCAGCCACTCCTTGCGCGAGCTGGAGGATTTTTGCGATTGCTACGTGCTGCTTGACCACATGACCGTATCCAGCTCGGGCGATATTTCCGAGCAGGTCAACCGCTTCTGTAAGTTCCAGCTTGCCTTTATGCAAGAGGTATCCGAGGATTGCTTTGCACATCTGCCCGTGACCGCGATCGAAAAGAGCGGAAGATTCGTGCGTGTCGTATTAGAGGGCAACGCTGCCGAGCTGCTTGAAAAGCTGCAGGCTCTGCAGCCTGCCGTGGTCGAAGAAATGCCCATGGATTTTGAAGAGGTCTTTATCCACGAGGTTGAGAAAAGGGGGTATTTGAAATGAAAACGTTTTCCCGATATCTCACTTACAGACTCAAAACCGGCATGCTGCGCGTGCTGATCATGGCGATCTTAGCCGTGCTGATCCTGTTTCTGGTGCTGCCCGAGTGCCTGGACGGATCTGACGTCAAGTGGAACTCAAGCGGACTTTACATGCAGGCGACTCTTTTGAGTATTGTGGCAAGTATTGTGCCGATCTTAGAGCTTTCGGGGCTTAAAAACCGCAGAAATCTGGATACGCTGTATTTCTTCCCGATCAAGCGCGCAAAGCTGGCACTCGTCCATTTTGCCGGCGGACTTTTGCAGGTGTTCGCGATCTATACCGTGACCTATTTCGTGCATTTTGCGTATCTTGCCTTGAAGACCGACTACTTTGCGCTTGTATACATGATCCCGTATTATTTCTTGTCACTTGCCCTGGGATTTGTGATCTATTCGGTCTATATGTTCATCTTCACGCAGGCCAATACTGTCGTGGACGGCGTGCTGTTCTGCATTTTGTGGATCTTTCTTGCCGCGCTGGTGATGCTGACGGGTATGATCCTGCTTGGGCCCGATCTTTCCGATCCCTTGGATTGGTTGCCCGAATGGGGCATTCTGTACGTACCGATCAATCATCTGACCGTGCTGTATCAGGATCTGATCGAGATCAACAGAGAGGCCAACACGTGGAACCATGCGGCAGAGCAGATCATGGAGCATTTGGAAATGTTCGTGGTCTGGGGCGTAGTGGGAGTGGCCGCAGCGTACGGCTACGTATACAGCTTTGTCAAAAAGGGCGCACAGCAGGCGGGGGAGATCTCGAATTCCTTGTTTGGCTACAAAACGCTGCTGCCGATCTACGGTTGCTGCTTCCTTTTGCTCAGCGGCTCGACGCTGTTTACATGCTTGCTTTACCTGATCCTGATGCTGGTGGGATACATCATTTACAGAAGGGGCTTTAAGTTTAAGCTCAGCGATATTCTGGTAACGCTGGGAGGCGGTTTTATCGCCCTTCTGCTGCGCGCGGTGATCAATGAGATCTGGTATTTTTAAAGTATCAATGAAAAGGTGTTGCCCGATGGGCGTGCAAAATTAGCGGAAAAAGCAGGAATTTGTTCTGAAACGAGCAAATTCCTGCTGTTTTTGTTTACATACAGTGGTGAAAGAGCGGTGGAATGGGAACCCCT
>JAZUSJ010000232.1:0-12984 GCA_045606685.1 Eubacteriales bacterium | reverse complement strand
GGCCCGCAGGGTGAGCAAGGACCGCAGGGTGAGCAAGGTCCGCAGGGAGAGCAAGGTATAGATGGAGTTGGTGTCGAGAAAGTCGATATCAACGATGATGGGGAATTGATCATTACGCTGTCAAATGGAGTTGTGACAAATTTGGGTGTCGTCGTTGGTCAAGACGGACAAAACGGGAATGGTATTGAATCCATCGAGCAGACCGGCACTCAGGCAAACATGGATACATACACTATTACGTTTTCAAACGGGGAGACGTTTTCTTACACGGTGACAAACGGCGTCACCGATACGCTTGACACTCCTACAGTTTTTGAACGGTTGGAAAAATCAGACGGCTATGTGCTACCCTCTGGTCCTGTAGGATCACAGGTATCGTTTGGAACGTTTTCCACGCATTCCAAATACGTTATTCCTCCGTACGTCAGCGTCATTGTCACAATGAAAACAGGCGGTGCTTACGGCTTTGCCCGTACCGATGCAAATGGGGTGATTTTAGAATCCTGTTCCAATGCAAGCGTAT
The DNA here is from genome assembly GCA_045606685.1 of Eubacteriales bacterium. GTDB lineage: Bacteria > Bacillota > Clostridia > Oscillospirales > CAG-272 > SVQP01. The sequence continues at coordinate 12,461 of JAZUSJ010000232.1, read as the reverse complement.
CGGAATACGTCTTTGAAAGCCGAGCTTACACAACATATCTTTATGTTTCGGACGTGAAGGTAAGTGATATTCATCATTGGTCTGTTTTGGAAACCGGCAACAGCTACTGGGCAGGTAAAAGAATTTGGTGGTGCGGTACGTCTATTCCGGCAGGAGGTTATCCGCTGTTGGTAGGAGAAGAGCTGGGGGCGGTGATTTATCAAGAGGCTGTTGGCGGCTCTATGTGCCGTGCTAACGTCAGCACAGGTGACTACAACGGTGCGAACATATCAAATATTACGTCTTCACTGACTATGACTTTAGAAGAGGCACAAGCCTTTATTGATCATTATGATACGCTTCGCACATTGGAGAAAAATACCGCTTGGCCTGAAGAGCTGAGCGAAAGTCAGATCAAAAGGATTTTGGCAGGCACTTTTGAAACAAAACTGTTGCCATATTTGGAAGGAACAAAACCAATGCCGGATTTGTATGTAATTGATCATGGCCACAACGATTGGAAGTATCGTGATATCAATGGAAATATTGATATTGAGTTAGAGCCGACCGTGGAGAATATCAGAAACGGATTGCTGGCGGAAGATACGTTCATGACCGCAAACAATTACGAAAATCTGAAAAAATATTTCGGTGATCTTTCGGGTATTCCCGCAGATGAGTTAGAAGTATTTGCCGCATTGGTCAATCGAAATTGCTATAAGGGAGCAATCAATTTCATTCTTACGTTGATTTTGAGCCGAAATCCCCATGCACGGATTGTGTTTATAAGCAATTATGAATACGAAAACGGTTACAGTAAGGGATACAGCACTGTCATAGATGCACAAAAAGCATTGGCAGAGGATTGGTGCTTCCCGTTGTTTGAAATTTATAAATATCTTGGATATAGTGATAAAATCATTCCTGGTTCCAAAGACTATATGAATGAAACCTATTCGGGGTATACCTTTGATGAAGACGTCACTGTGTATGAGATTTATAACGTGGACAAGGTACATCCTTCTTCTGACACCACAGGCGTTGCAAATCAGATTTATGCAGGCTTGATTGCCGAATTTTTGAGAACGGTTCGATAGAAACATAAAACCCAGCCACCGTGCGCGTAGGCGTTGCGAACGTGCCTGAAAGGGAAGCACTGCTTGATCTGTACGCAACTCTGCTGCCTATCGGAGTGCTGCCGGCGGGCGATCTGTAAGAAGGATAATAGGGCTGATCAATGAGCGAAAAAAGCAGGAATTTGCCGATTTTCAGCGGATTCCTGCTTTTTTTAGTATAAAGTGGTGAAGGAGCGTCCGAGGGATGCATCTCACCCACCGCAACCGCGTCGTTTATTCTCGGCTCAGTCGCCTCGAATACCCTCCGCTGCGGTCCCCCCTCTCCCGCGGAGAGGGCTCATCGTGGTATCCTTTCACGAATAACCGAACAAAGCGGATGTGCGTAACAGAGCCCTCCCCGCTGGGGAGGGGGGACCGCAGCGGAAATTGAAACGAGTAGTACGAGTTTCAATGACGCGGTTGCGGTGGGTGAGATGCATCCCTCGGACGCTCTTTCACATCTTGTGACGCGGGCACTATGAAAATCATAGCAACACTATGATTATCTACAACAAACGTTTCGTTGTATTGTATCAAAAGTATGTTATAATAAAATCACAAAAGAGCTTTTGAATACTTTTTGGAGGACAAAAATATGTCTATTGGATCAAACATCAAGCGTTTACGCCGCGAGATGAATATCACGCAGGAGCAGCTTGCAGAGTATTTGGGTATTTCCTCACGCTCTGTGTCACAATGGGAATGCGAGCGCACTGCCCCCGATATTTCGCAGATCCCCGCACTTTGCCATGTCTTTGACGTGTCATCCGATGTTCTGCTTGGCATTGACATCGAGAAGAGCAAAGAAACGGTGCAAAAATATCTCGCCGAGGCTCAAGAGGCTTTGCACAGCGGTGATTTTGAGAAAAACGTGCAGATCTTGCGCAAGGCCAACCGTCAATACCCCAGATCGTATGAGATCATGGATAAGCTTGCAGACGGCTTGGTGAGTTTGATTTCCAGGCAGGGAGGGAAGGACTATGACGAGGTGTTTGCCTTGTGTAACCGAATCCTTGCGGAATGTACTGACAGCGTGATCAGGTACAATGCTATGGAAACACTCGCCATTGCTTATGGTTACGCGGGTAAGGAGCAAGAAATGTTAAAGCTGGCAGAGCAGATGCCGCGTGCTCACTATTCCTATGAGAATTTTATGGTGTACAGATGGAAGGGCTCTGCGGATTTTGAGAAACGTCAAAAATACATGTCGTATCTGGTCTGTCAAATGATCATGATGATCTCTAATATTGCTTCTCACAGAGGTGACAATGGCGAATTCATGTATTCACCCGAGGAGAGGACCGACCTTTATAAGCTTGAGGTTTCTCTTTTGGAGCTGATATATTCGGATGGAGATTATCTGGTTGACGCACAGCTCGGAGAAATTGCCTGCTCGCGCATTATGACGTTTTACTTGAGACACCGGGACTCGGAGCAGGCGTGGCATTGGCTCCAAAAGGGCGTTGACTTTGCAATTCATATGGATACCTATGATTTTGATGCGCCGCATACGTCGCTTGTCCTTCGCGGATACGTGGAGGGTGGATGGATCATGGAATCGAACGGAAATCGCACGCAGTCCATACTGGAATGGTTGACAAATGACAACGAAGCGGTTGTGTTCCGTTCCGACGCGCGTTATGAGGTGCTGGTAAATCGTTTGAAGAAGGTTGCCAAAAAGCCGGAATTCTGACGTGATTTCGGATGGATGTTCCGCGAGAGCATCGATGGAGTAAATAAAAAAGCAGCCCGATGGGGAGATACTCCAAGCGGAGTATCTCCCCAGTTCTATTCGCCTGTGTGCGAGTATATTTCGCCAAAGGCGAAATTATTGCTTACGCAGTGATATTTGGACTTCGTTCAAGTGATATTTGCTTCGCAAGTTTTCATGGCGAATAGAATATCACTGAAGCCACAAGGCTTCAATATCACTATCGCGGCAGCGATAATACCACTCCGACGCAGTCGGAATATCACTCATATCATAAAAAGAGAGAGCTTTGCAAAATTGTTTTTCGCATTACTCTCTCTTTTTTTCGCGTATTCCTTAGCCCCATCTGGCTGCGTTTTGTTTTGCAATATAGAAAAGGAGCCGGATGCGCGATCCGACTCCTTGTGTTTTATAAACGTATCAATCCTTCTTGAGCTCCGCCAGGATCATCTTGAGCAGATCCTCGGTGGTGGGATTGGCCTCGCGCTCAGCCTTTGCTGCTGCCTCGGCTGCTGCAGCCTCAGCTGCTGCGATCTCAGCGGCCTTGCGTGCCTTTTCAGCAAAGTAAGCTTCAACTGCTGCCTTATCGCTGCACTTGATGCCTGCCTTTCTGAGCTCCTTCTTCTGCTCCTTGGTCAGCTTGCCCTTGCCGATCTTGTCAGAAAGCTCCTTGCGCTCTTCTCTGAACTTGTTGAAGACCTTGACGATGATGAAAAGCACGATCGCGATCAGGAAGAAGTTGATGATGGCGTTGATGAATGCGCCCCAGTCGATGTAGATGGACTGCGCCAGATCAACCTGCGTGCCGATTACAGCACCGGTTTCGTCCAGTACGTCGACCATTTCCTTGTGTAAGAAAGTGTAGATCTCGTTGAGCGAGTCCTTGCCCAGCACTAAGAAGAGTACGTAGTTGATCAAGGGCTTGAGGATGTTGTTGCTGAGTCCGTTGACGATTGCAGTAAAAGCACCGCCAACGATCACACCGACTGCCATATCCACGACGTTGCCGCGTGTGATAAATTTCTTGAATTCTTCAAAAAACTTTTTCATTGTTTCTCCTTACTGTTTTCGACCGAACGCGGTCGTATTTTGTCAATTACTATTATAATGGAAATGCAACCGAATGTCAATAGGATACCAAAGGATTTCTCAGGTGAAGCTGTCGGCATAGGCGGTGGCCAGCTTATCGCAGCGCTCGTTATAGGGGTGTCCTGCGTGTCCCTTTACCCAAACGAACGTAACGGTATGATAATCCAAAAGGCGCAGCAGCTTTTCCCAAAGATCGGGATTGAGTGCGGGGGACTTATCCGGCTTTACCCAGCCGCGAGATTGCCAGGATCTTGCCCAGCCCTTGGTCACAGCATCCACCACGTATTTGGAGTCGCTTGTCAGTGTGATCTCACAAGGCTCGCGCAGAGCAGAAAGCGCAGCTATGACGGCCGAAAGCTCCATGCGGTTGTTGGTGGTCATTGGCTCGCCGCCGGACAATTCCTTTTCCACTCCGCGGTAAACAAGCACCGCGCCCCAGCCGCCTTTTCCCGGATTTCCGCGGCATGCACCGTCTGTATATATGTCAACATGCTTCATTTTCATCACCTCGCCTATCATTTTATCATAAAAACCTTTATTTGTCAAAGGTTTTGTGCGATTTGCCACTTGATTTCTGCCGCATTTTTCGATATAATATAGAAAACTTGTCCAAAGGAGACGCCCACCATGGAAAACGCAACCCTGGAAAAACAAGCAATTCAAGTTACGACGCAAAAAAGAAAACGCCGTTTCGGCGACCGTAAGGACGGCAGACTTTTGCGCACGCTGTACCCCATGAATAAATTCATGCCTTTTATCATGCGTACCAGAAACGATGCCTGCAATCAGTTTGCAGACAGCATTGACCTGACCGAGACCGATCCCTATATCCGATCCAAGATCAAGCAGGGTATGGTGCATTTTTCTTTTTTACACGTGTTTCTTGCAGCATACGTGCGCACAGTTGCCAAGCGTCCCGAGGTCAATCGATTTGTCAGCGGTAACCGTATTTATGCCAGAAACAATATCGTGGTCAATATGACCATCAAGACCACCATGTCTGCCGATTCGCCCGATACCTGCATCAAGGTGTATTTTGAGCCGACCGATACCATTGATCAGGTGTACGAAAAGTTCAACGCTGCCGTGCAGGCGGTCAAGGATGAAAGCGAGCAAAAGGCGGATGGCGAGAGTGCGTTTGATAAGACCGCACGCGTGCTGGCAGGACTTCCGCGCTTTATTTTGCTGCGCGTGATCGATCTTTTGACCTGGCTGGATAACCACCGTATGCTGCCCATGGCGCTGATCGGTGTCAGTCCCTTCCACGGCTCGCTTTTTGTCACCAGTATGGGCTCTTTGGGCATCCAACCGATCTATCACCATCTGTATAATTTCGGCAACCTGCCCATTTTCGTAGCCTATGGCAACAAGAGAATGGAGCTTTGCCTGGATGACGACGGAAACGTACATAAAAAACGCATGATCGACCTTAAGGTGGTCACCGACGAGCGCATTTGTGACGGCTATATCTATGCGTCCGCGTTCAAGACGATCCGAAGCTTTTTGGAGCATCCCAAGGTGCTGGAGCAGCCGATCGAGCAGGTCAAAGAGGACATTGACTGATGTTTGTTTACAGAGAAAACGGTGGGGTTGGGTATTATTGCTCAACCCTGCTTGTCAGTTTACACGGATTTTCCACGCGCAAGGGCGGTGTGAGCGCGCTTGCCGATCTGGCAGGCTTGAACCTTGCGTTTGGCAGAGGGGATGACAATGCAACGGTGCTGGAAAACCTGAGGCTTTTTGCCAATGCCGTGGGCGTAGCGCCGGATAGCGTGATCTCACTGCCGCAGGTACACGGTACTGAGGTGATGCGCGTGACAAGCGATGATGCGGGCAGGGGATACGTCAAAGAGGCAAACGGTACGGGCGATGGATACGTGACGCAGGACACGGATGTGACGCTTGGCGTCAAAAGTGCGGATTGCGTGCCTGTGCTGCTGGAGGCACGGGACACCAAGGGGCAGGTGCTTGGCGTGGCGGCCGTACACGCGGGCTGGCGCGGCACGGCGGGCGGCATTGTGCCAAACGCTGTCAGGGCCTTGCGAGAGCTGTGCGCAGAGGATGCAAAGATCTTTGCGGCCATCGGCCCTTGCATTGGTGATTGCTGCTTTGAGGTAGGGCAGGATTGCGTGGACGAGTTTATCCGCCTTTGCGGAACAGAGCTGACCGCCTCCTGCTTTGTAAAAGCAGGGAACGGCAAGTATTTCGGTGACCTTGTGCTTGTCAATCGGCTGCTTTTGCATCGCGCGGGTATCCCCGATTCGCAGATCGATGCGGCAGGGATCTGCACCTGCTGTCATCCTGCGCTTTTCTTTTCACACCGCTATGCCGTAAAGCATACGAACTCTCAAAGAGGAACCATGCTCTCTGTGATCCGTATGCCAAATGAGCGTTGCTGATCCGGCCCCAAACGTGTCTTGAAGGGGAGCGGCAACGGTTTCGTCAAAAAACGGGTATTTCTGTTTGAAAAAAGCAGAAAAAATACAATTTTTATTGCAGAAACTTGCAAAAATCCTTGCAATATTTTGATTTCTGTGATACAATACCTTATACATCAAACATTTACAGCAAAGGAGAATGGCTATGAAAAAAACATATTCATTGATTCTGGCTTTGGTCATGTTGTTCTCGATCGTATGCAGCGTGGTTGCATGCTCGCATGAGCATAACTTCGAGTTCTCCGAGACCGATTCCAAAAAAGTGACCTGTACCGAGGACGGTATTGAGGTCAAGGTTTGCTCCTGCGGCGAAAAGCAGGAAACCGTGATCCCCGCAACCGGTCACGATCTCAAGGTTGTCGCGGAATCTGCACCCAGCTGCACCGGTACCGGCTCGCTCGATTACAAGTGCTCCAAGTGCGGCAAGATGCAATACAATAACATTGAGGCACTTGGCCACAAATACGAGGAAACCGCATCCGAGCCCTCCCGTGTCAGACGTTGCCTGAACGAAGGCTGCACCAACTGCCTGTGGAACGAACCCGGCGACAAGCACAAGGAAACTCTGACCTTCAATTTCACCAAGGAAGACGAGGCGGCAATCGACGCCAAGTACGACCAGGTCAAGGCACTGCTTGACGCTGCGCCCAAGTACGATCCTGCTCTGCATGGCTATGCAGAGACCGGCGCGCTTGCCGATGAGTACAAGGCTGTTGATGCAGTACACACCGAGCTTTACGATCTGGTCATGAACGCTATGTCTCAGCAGCAGCTGGCGATGGTTGCATACTATTGCGACATGAAGAACGACGAGCTCAAGCAAACGTACGATTACATGATGGACTACCAGACCGCTGTGATCGCAAAGTTTTATACGCTGTCCCGTCCCTTCTATGATTCCTGCTACCGTGATTTCTACTACTACGGCATGACCGAGGAAGAGATTAACGCATTCCTGTTTGACTCGGATGCGATCTCCAACCCCGAGTACACTGCACTCAAGGAAAGAAACAACGCCATCGAATCCGAGTTTTTGGCACTTCCCGGTTCTGAGCAGAGTGAAAAGCTGCCCGCTCTTTACGAGGAATTTGCAGAGAACAACAACAAGATGGCACAGCTGATGGGTTATGACAACTATCTGGAATACGCGTACGAGAACGTATACGGCAGAGATTACACCTACCAGGACGTAGCAGCACTTTCCGATTACGTCAAAACACACATCGCTCCCGTGTTCAACGATCTGTACACCACCTTCAGAAATCTGACCGGTTACACCGAGGAAGAGCTTGACATTTACAACAGCCAATGCACCAAGCCCTTCTTTACCAATCTGGAAGGCAACACCAGAGTCAACGATTACATCGACCTGATGGCATTTACCTCCAACCCCGACAAGCAGATCACCTTCTCGGATGAATTCAACAAGCTGATGAGCGAGGGCAATATGTTCCGAGGCGACTACGAGGGTGCGTTCGTTACCACCATTTATGCGCCCAATCTGCCTATTGCTTATTTTGGTAAGGGCTATGACAACTGCTTTACCATCATTCACGAGTTTGGCCACTACATGAACGAGGTCTACAGCTCCGAGATCTATGCAGACGGTGAATATTCCCAGTCCTACGACCTTCTGGAAATGCACTCTCAGGGCAACGAACTTTTGTATCTGTGCTATCTGGAGCAGAATGCAAACTACCCCAAGGTAGCAAACACGCTGATCAGAACCTACTCTCTGGTCAATATGTTCTACTCCACCGTTGCCGGCTTTACCGTGGACAGCTTTGAGCAGGCAATTTACCTTGATCAGTATGAAGGCACCAATGCCGACGTGATCATGGCGGACGGCACCATTTCCGCAGACGAATTCAATCTGCTCTACCAGAGCATCTGCACCGACTACGGTGTGCTGGATGCAATGGACGGCTACTGGAAATACGGTATGACCATTACCTCTCCCTGCTACTACGTTTCTTACAGCGTTTCTGCAATCTCCGTGCTGCAGCTTTACGAGGTAGCACAGACCGACGGCTTTGACGTTGCCAAAGAGCAGTATCTTAAGCTGTTTACTTACGTAGATCAGGATCCCGGTATGGGTATGCAGGATATCTTGGAATATGCAGGCATGCTTTCCTTCAAGGACGAGCAGCTGTATGTCAACCTGAGCACCTATTTCGCTAAGAAGTAAATATCAAAAAATGGCTGAGTCGAAATCGACTCAGCCATTGCTTTTTATTCTGCACTATAGAACCACATTTGCGCGGTTTTTCTCGGCATGGCGAAGGTCATGCCATTTTGCTTGATCTCTTTTCCCGTGTGCGTGCGTACCTCTCCGCTGACCGCCTCAGTAAAGGTATAGGTCTTGCTCTCGTCTGCTACGTAAGGCCAGAGCGTGCATGCCTCACTCTCCACAGCCACGTTGCGAATGACCTGTACAAGCCCGGCTCCGTCCTCGTCAAACTGCAGGCCGTACCAATCGTGAATGTCCTTATGGCATTCGGTCAAAGGGTAATAGTCCGCGCGCAGCATGATCTCGGCCGCCTTGCGCCAGATGGCGTGATATACGCGTCCCTGTGCAAACTGCACCTCGTCGTGATAGTATTCGGTCATGTCGGTCATGGCGGGTACCATGGCATTCTGATAAGCAAAGCCGTCTATGCGGTGGGGCTGACCGTTGTAAATGCCGTCGTCGCCGCACCAGTTGAAGTTGTGCGCACGGAAATAGGGGATCCACTCAAACATCTGCCTGTGCTGCGCCTGCTTCATGTAGTGGTCACCGTAGCCCACGTCGGTGTAGTGCAGGGGTACGGCACGGCGCATGGTTTCGGGATCGTTTCGTCTGCCGCCCGAGGCGCAGGAATCGATCCAAAGGCCGGGATTGCGCTCCAGCAAAGCATCCCAGAAGCGGTAGTAGCCCTGAATGTGCAAGTTCTCCAAAACGCCCTCGCGTCCCGGCTCGCTGTTTTGTTGCCAGTAGGGCATGGGCTGGAAGTTGAAGTCCTGGCGATAAATGTCCACGCCGAATTCCTTGATCATACCGTCGATCTTGTCGATCAGCCAATCACAAGCCACGGGATCTGCCAGATTGAACAGCGCATTGGACAGCCAGAATTGGTTATCCCCCTCATAAAACAGCAGGAATTCGGGATGCTCGCGCCACATATCGGTGTCCTTGTAGTTGCGCTCCGGCTCAAACCACAAAAGCAGATCCATGCCGTTTTTGTGCAGGTGATCTGACACGGGCTTGAGTCCGTTGGGGTAATTCTCCTCGTTCAGACGCAGGTTGCCGACTCCCACGCCCCAGTCGTAGTTGCAGGGGTACCAGCCTGCATCGATCCACCATGCGTCCGGCTCAAATCCCTTTTGCAGGTAGGTGTCAATGGCCTCTTTTTGGTTTTTCTCGGTCGTACCCGAGAATTCACTCTTGCCGTCGATCGCCCAGGTATGCACGAACAGCTTGGGAGAGAGCGGCTTGCCGTCCTTTTGGCGCGGCAGCATGTGTGCAAAGTAGTAGGAGCGCCACAGATTGCGTCCGCGGTCGTGGCCGCCCTCAAAGGCCTGCATGGTAATGCGAGGCGTGCGCACGCTCTCACCGGGCTTTAAGTATGCGTTGAAAAATCCCTGCCCTGCGGTGAATCTGGCACCCTCTTGCGTCAGAGCAAAATCCGCACTCCAGTGGCCGCTCCAGCCAATGGCAAGGTTGATGCCCCAGCCCTCAAGCAAGAGGCGCATATAGGGAAAAGCACCGTTACAGGACGTGCCATCACCCACAGGGGCAATACAGAGCGGTGCGTCTGTCAATGCGTCGGTTGTCCATTCGTAACCGTTTGTGCCGCAGGTATCCCCATTTCCGTGATACAGAGAGGCTACCACGGCAGGGAATACGGTGGAAAATCTCCAATCCGAAATGGTTTGTGAGGCATGATCGGACACGTTTTTGATGCTCATTACCCATTCGCTGACGGCAAAATCCCTGTAGGAATAGTGATCGGCTGTCAAAAGCAGTCCGTCGGGCGTTTGTGCAGTGATGCGATAGCGCGAGACCAAGGCGTCAATGCGCTCGTATTCCACGTGCGGGCAAAAGGCATCGGGAAATCCTTGATAATGCGTGCCGTTCAAGGCAAAAGTAAAGGGAACTTTGGCGGGCTCGCGGTGATCCTGCAGATGCACCAACAGCGCCATATCGTTTTGCGTGTGCTTCATTGTCCTGCTCCTTTTCTTTGATTGTCTTTATTATACCACATACCCCAAGATCTGGCAAGAAGCATTTATAAAGAATTATTAAGATTGCGGCATCTTTCTTGTCGCACCTTGACAATTATGGTAAAATGGGAGCATTGAAAGGAAAGGGGACGCAGGAATGTCGGAATTCATCATACAAGACGTCATGCATTTGGAAATGACTACACCGACCTGGTTTGGTTGGTTTCATATCCTTTGTCTGATCCTGACGGTTGGGATGACAGTGCTGCTGTGCTTGCTTTATAAGCACGGGAGGATCAAACGTCCGGGAAAGGTTGTATTCTATACTGCCTTGATCGTGATCGCGCTGGAGATCTATAAGCAGTTGCAGTACAGCTTTTCGTATGACGGCGGCGTGCAGTTTGATTACCAATGGTACGCGTTTCCGTTTCAGTTTTGCTCGATGCCCATGTATGCAGGGCTGCTTTCGGGTTTTGCACGCGGCAAGCTGCAAAGCTATCTGTACAGCTTTCTTGCCACCTTTGCGGTCTTTGCGGGGGCTTGCGTGATGGTCTACCCCGGGGACGTGTTCACAAGCAGCGTCTGGATCAATATTCAGAGCATGATCTGCCACGGCTCGATGCTTGTGGTTGGCATATTCTTGTATTATACGGGCGCTGTCAAGGCCGAGCATAAAACCATTCTGCGCGGCATGGCGGTGTTCTCGGTGGCGGTGTGCATGGCTGTCGTGCTCAACGAGCTTGCCGTTGTGGTGGGCATCGTACCGGATGAAACCTTCAATATGTTTTTTGTCAGCCGCCATTGCGAGCCGTCCTTGCCCGTCTATTCAAGCGTGCAGGCAATCGTGCCGTATCCTTGGTGCCTGTTTATTTACGTCGCGGGCTTTACCGCAGCGTCGTATATCATGCTGCTGATCGCAATGCTTGTCAAAAAGATCGCGCATAAGAAAAAAGTTGCTTGAAAAAGCAACTTTTTTTCGTATTTCGGGAACATTTTTGAATTTTTGTCGTTTATATAAGTAAAGAAGATCCAAAGGAGGGATTTACAATGAAAAAACTGAGCTTATGTTTCGCAATTTTGTTATGTCTTTGCTTGCTTGCAGCCTGCGCCAATGACGATCCCTTATATGGATGGGGCGCACAAAGCACCGAAGCGGATACCTATCCCACCGATCCCGAACCGATCGGGACTGAGACCAACGTTTTTCCCGAGATCCCAAGCACTGAGCCGCTGACCACCGAGGAGCAGACCACCGAGGAGGACACGCACGTTTGTACCGATGAGGTGGTTGCAGAAAAGCCGGTGATTTATCTGTATCCGCAGACGCCCATCGAATGCGATCTGCGCGTGATTTTTGACGGAGAGCTGACTTTCACTTATCCCACCCACGGGACGAACGGCTGGCAGAACTTTACGGCATATCCTGACGGGACGTTGGTGTTCCCGGACGGTAAGCAGTATTATTGCCTGTTCTGGGAGGGCAAGACAGAAACGGATTATGATTTTTCCAAGGGCTTTTGCGTATCCGGTGAAGACACCGCAGCATTTTTGGAGTGGGCTTTGGCAGAGCAGGGATTGAGTCCCCGCGAGGCCAACGAGTTTGTCATTTATTGGCTGCCGCGCATGCAGAACAATGCTTACAATCTGATCAGCTTCCAGACAGACGCGTATACCGATTCGGCTGCCTTGGAGATCAATCCTTCGCCTGACAGCCTGTTGCGCGTGTTCATGGCGTATATGCCGCTTAGCGAGGCTGTGGAGATTCAACCCCAAACGTTTGAACCGTTTGAACGCAAGGGATTTTGCGTGGTAGAGTGGGGAGGAACGGAGATCTCTGCCGTGGGCAGAGATCAGTGATATTCGCCTGCGGCGAGTGAAAAAAGAGAACCGATCGGACTGCGGAAATAGCGGAGATAAATGAAATAA
>JAZUSJ010000231.1:0-3276 GCA_045606685.1 Eubacteriales bacterium | reverse complement strand
AATTTGAGTGGTACCGCGGACATATCACTGCCCGTCTCAAGTCAGCTTGAGACGGGCATACTTTTTCCGCAGCGCCCAACCAAATCATGAAGGAGACGTATCAAACATGAGTAATCTTACGGGACTTGAACAAAAGATCATAGAGATGGCGGCACGTATCCGCGAGCTGCGCGAGATCGAGAGTCTGAGCATTGAATTTATGGCCAACGCCACAGGCGTTTCGACCGAGGAATACCTCGATTGCGAGGCGGGCAAGCGCGACCTCAACTTCGCCTTCATCTACCGCTGCGCACAGGCTCTGCGCGTGGACGTGACCGAGATCATCGAAGGCTCGGCACCAAGGCTGCAGACCTATACCCTGACACGCCGCGGTGCAGGCCAGAAGATCGAGCAGGCACACGGCATGAACTACTATAACATGGCCTACACCTTCAAAAGCAGGATCGCAGAGCCATTGTTTGTGCGCGCCACGTACAGCGAACAGGCCGAAAACGCGCCCATCGCGGTCACAAGCCACCAGGGACAGGAATGTGACATTGTCATCGACGGCCGCCTGAAGGTACAGATCGGTGACCACGTGGAGATCCTGAGTGCGGGCGACACCATCTATTACGACTCGTCCATTCCCCACGGCATGGTTGCCGTAGGCGGTAAGGACTGCACCTTCTACGCCATCGTGCTTGATCCGGATGCGGCTGAGCAGATCAAGGCCGTGGAAACAGGCTCGGCTTCCACCCTGCCCGTTCGCGACGATCAGACGCGCGTTTATCACAACTTCGTCAATACGGTGGAGGATGAAAAGGGCATTCTCAAGTCCATTTCCTTCAAGAATACCGACCGCTTCAACTTTGCATTCGATATCATCGATACCCTGGGGCGCGAAAAGCCGGATAAGCTGGCTATGCTGCACGTTTCGGGAGATATGACCGAGCGCCGCTTTACCTTTGGAGACATCAAGCGCGCATCCTCGCAGTGCGCCAACTACTTCAAGTCGTTGGGCATCAAGAGAGGCGACCGCGTCATGCTGATCTGTAAGCGTCACTACCAGTTCTGGTTCTCGATGCTGGCACTGCACAAGATCGGTGCCGTGGCCATTCCCGCCTCCAACCAGCTGCAGGAGCATGACCTTTCCTACCGCTTTGAGGCAGCCGGCATTACCGCCATCATCTGTACTGCGGACGGTGACGTTGCGCATCAGGTAGAGCTGGCAGAGGCCGTCAGCCCCACGCTGACCAACAAGATCCTGATCGGCGGCAAGAGAGACGGCTGGCGCGACTTTAACAGCGAGTATTCCCTGTTCAGCGGCAAGTGGGAGCGTGACGAAAACTCGCCCGGCGGCGACGATCTGATGCTCATGTTCTTCACCTCCGGCACGACCGGATATCCCAAGATCGCAGCACACAGCTATAAATACGCGCTCGGCCATTTCCACACCGCCAAATATTGGCATTGCGTTGATCCCGAGGGACTGCACCTGACCATTTCGGATACCGGCTGGGCTAAGGCCATGTGGGGTAAGATGTACGGTCAGTGGCTGTGCGAGGGCGCGACCTTCGTATACGACTTTGACCGCTTTGACGCGTCCGTTATCCTTCCCATGTTTGCAAAATACAATATCACCACCTTCTGCGCTCCCCCCACCATGTACCGCATGATGATCAAGCAGGATCTGTCCAAGTACGATCTGTCCTCGGTCAAGCACGCGGCCATCGCGGGCGAGGCACTCAACCCCGAGGTATACCACCGCTTCAAGGAGCTGACGGGACTCTCTCTTATGGAGGGCTTCGGTCAGTCCGAGACCACACTCGTCATCGGCAACCTTGCCGGTATGACGCCCAAGATCGGCTCTATGGGTAAGCCCGTGCCGCTCTACGACGTCAGCATCGTGGATCCGGACGGCAATCCCGTGGACGTTGGTGAAGCGGGCGAGATCGTCATCCGCACCGACAAGGGGCATCCCAACGGCTTGTTCCAGGGCTACTACAACGCCCCCGAAAAGACCGCGGAGGTATGGCACGACGGCTATTACCACACGGGCGACGTGGCGTGGCGTGACGAGGACGGCTACTACTGGTACGTCGGCCGCGTGGACGACGTCATCAAGTCCTCGGGCTACCGCATAGGTCCCTTCGAGATCGAGTCGGTCATCATGGAGCTGCCATACGTGCTGGAATGCGGCGTCAGCGCAGCGCCCGACGAGATCAGAGGCCAGGTGGTCAAGGCCAGCATCGTGCTCACGGGCGGCAAGCAGCCCTCCGAGGAGCTCAAAAAAGAGATCCAGCAGTACGTCAAATCGCGTACAGCTCCCTATAAATATCCCAGAATCGTGGTCTTCTGCGACAGCCTGCCCAAAACGACAAGCGGAAAGATCATCCGCAACAAGCTGTGATGAATCCCAAACGCATCACGCTCTTTGTCGGACACTACGGCAGCGGAAAAACAAATCTGGCAGTCAACTATGCCATGCACTTGCACAGGCAGGGCAAGCGCGTGGTCTTGGCTGACATGGATATCGTCAACCCCTATTTCCGCTCCAAGGACAGCGAGCAGGAGTTATCTGCTCTCGGAATCAGGACGCTTTCTTCCCCTTACGCCAACACCAATCTGGACGCGCCCGCCATGCCGGCCTCGTTTTACGGCATTTTCGAGCATCGCGACGCGTACGCCGTGCTGGACGTGGGCGGTGACGACCGCGGTGCCGTGGCACTGGGCAGGTACGTGGACATGATCAAAGAGGAAAACGATTACCAAATGATCTTTGTGGCAAACGCGTTCCGTGCGTTGACACCCACCCCCGAGGACGCCTTGGAGGTGCTGCGCGAGATCGAGGCGGCATGCAAGCTGCCCGTCAGCGCCATTGCCAACAATTCGCACCTTGGCGAGTTTACCGATGCAGATACCGTGCTTGGCTCGCAGGAATACGTTGACCGATTGTGCGAGCTTTCCGGCCTGCCGCTGGTCATGACCTCATTCGAGCAGCGCCTGTCCGACGCACTGCAGGATAAGGTGAAGCACCCATTCCCCATCACTTTACAGAAAAAATATTATTGATACATTACGGAGGACCCATTATGGCAAAATTAACCATTGACGCTGAACGCTGCAAGGGTTGCGGACTTTGCGTGGCAAACTGTCCCAAAAAGCTTTTGCAGATCGCAAAGGATAAGATCAACTCCAAGGGGCATTGCCCTGCAGAGATCACCGATATGTCCGCATGCGTGGGCTGTGCAAGCTGTGCGCTGATCTGCCCCGATTGCGTGATCACGGTGGAGAAGT
>JAZUSJ010000230.1:0-7828 GCA_045606685.1 Eubacteriales bacterium | reverse complement strand
AGGCGGTACGGTTCAGCGAATCTCTCTGGCGCAAGCTCTTATCGGCTTCCCCGACGTCATAATACTTGACGAGCCTACAGTCGGTCTTGACCCGGCTGAACGGATCGCGGCTCTCAACCTGATTGCCAAACGAGGACTTCACAGCACAGTGATCATGGCAACACATTTATCCTCGGATATTGCCCATATTGCCAAAGAAGCTATCATGTTGGAACGCGGCAAGCTGGTGTATGCCGGTTCGACTGAAAAGGCGATGTCTTTATTGGCTTGAAGTTTACAAAGTCATATTTTTATTAAGGAGAAACAATGTTTACTATCAAAAATCTTTCAAAATCCTATGGCTCGAATTTGGCTTTGAACAGATTCACATACCACTTCGACCACGGTATCTACGCCTTGCTTGGGCCTAACGGCTCTGGCAAATCCACCCTCATGAATATGGTCACACAGAACCTGAAGCCCGATGAAGGCGAGATCCTTCTGGACGGCATACTCATCGGAAAATTGGGTCACGCTTACCGCGAAAAACTGGGATTTATGCCCCAGTATCCCGGTATGTATCCTTCTTTTTCCGCTCTCGATTTTCTCCGCTACATGGCAACTCTGAAGGGGTTGAACAAGAAAAAGGCCGAGGAACAAATCGACGAGCTCCTTCATGCGGTTGAACTTCACGACGTAAGAACCCACCGCATCGGCTCCTTCTCGGGCGGTATGAAACAGCGTCTTGCCCTCGCCCAAGCCCTGCTCGGTGATCCTGAAATCGTGATTCTCGACGAGCCCACCGCCGGTCTTGACCCCAAGCAGAGAATCGCTATCCGTAACTACATCGCCAGTGTAGCCCTCAATAAGACGGTCATCATTGCCACCCACGTGGTATCCGATGTGGAATTCATAGCCCGCGGGGCCATCATGCTCAAAAAGGGCGTGATCTCCGACAGCGGCAGTCCTTACGAGCTGACCCAAAAGATCGAGGGTCAGGTCTGGCAGACGGTGGTAGCCGCCGAGGAAGTCCAGGCCATGCAGGAAAAATTCCGGGTGGTCAATATCCAGAACGGCGAGCAGGGCGTGATCCTCCGCATCCTGTCTGATGTGAAGCCCACGGAAGATTCCATCCCGGTCGTTCCATCCTTGGAGGACTACTATCTCCATGTCTTTGGCGACATTCTTTAATGGGGGGATGTTGCCATGCTGAAATATGAGATCAAGAAAATTCTTGGCAACAAATTCGTACTGATCTTTTTCGCTTTCATGTTTCTTGTCAATGCGCTGTTATCCTATTATGCTGCCCCGCAAGCCAGAGGCGAGTTGAATCTGCCGTCACAGTTGGATGCGGAAACCCAGGCAAGGGTGGATGCCATGTTTGAGCGTTACGAAGCCGATCCCGAAGCTTTTATGGCAGACTTTACTGAACGGCGGACATATAAAGAGAAAAGGCTTGACGCTATGGGTAAAGCGAATGACAAAAATATGGAAGCGGAAATGATGGGTGAGGAAGCCAATTACACCATTCAGGACTTCTGGCCGGAGTATAATGACGAAATTCGTGCCAAGATTGATGAATACAACGAAATCTATAAGTATTTCAATCGCGTTTACAGCTATCTGTATGAGGATCTTCCCGCGATCTATGATGGGGTTATTTCCAATGCAGAGCTATTTCAACAGGAGTATATCGCTTACGGCATGAGTGCGGACAGCTATGAATACCGCTATCAAAGTGACGTGATCGATATTTACTCGGTCAATAAGAATCTGCCCATCCGTATCGAAGACAGAAATGGCTGGGACACCTATTTCACCTACACCAGCGGAAACATTTGCCTGATCTTGTTCTTGCTTGCGTTAGTTCCCGGGCTTTTACTGGATGAGAAAAAGAACGGCACGTTCCCGATCATCCGAGCAACCCGAAAAGGCCGTATCGCGTTGATCTCAACGAAATACCTGACCCTGCTACTCCTATCCGCATTTGCGGTGCTGACCTTCAGCGCTACCACCTGGGTCATCTTTGGAATTGAGAACGGTGGCTATTCGTCTCTGTCCAATTTCGTACAGATATTTGAGGCCAATGCCTACTGCCCTTACATCGTGACGGTTGGTGAGTATCTGGGTCTTACGTTGCTCATCAAGATCCTGACGTTGTTTGCCATGGGCTCGTTGCTTTTGACAGTCTCGCTTCTGCTCAAAAATCATGCGCTCAGTTATCTTTCGGGGCTTGTATTCGGAGGAGCCAATTTTGTCATTTATTTTACAGGCTTCTTGGATCAGAACAATCCCTTGCGTTTGCTCAATATCTTTACCGTCATGGATACCGAGGTCTGTTTTTCTCGTTACTACGCCATCAACGTATTCGGGCGATGCCTGCAATACCTTCCCGCCATTTTTATCTTCTTTGGCCTGATTCTGGTTGGTTCTGCCGTGTGTACGGCTGTCCTGTATTGCCGTACTCCCGGTGTCCATAAGATCCGACTGAATAAAAAAATCAAGCTATCCATCCCAAACCGCGCTTTCCCCAGCCTGTCCCGTTCCGTAGGAGGCTATGAGGTTCATAAGCACATGATTGCCGGCAAATGGATTCTGCTTTTGGTAGCGGTACTGCTGATCAAGGGCTATACCGTACAAACGACTGATGCGGTGGCCTATTCCTTCTCGGATGCTGTATATATGGACTATATGGAGCTTCTGGAGGGTGAGGTCACGGATGAAAAGCTGGCTTATATCGGGGATGAACGGGCGAATATCGACTATCTGATGTCGGCAGAAGCCGAAATGAAGGAAAAATATCAGAAAAAAGAAATCACATTTGCTGAGTATATGGAATATCAGGATGACTTGGAAACAGCCAAAGCCAAGGAACCTGTCTTTGCGACCGTGGAAGCCCAAAGAGATCATTTGCTGGCTTTGCGGGAGCGAGGAATTGAAGGCGACTTCGTATACGTCACGGGCTGGAATCATATGTTCACCCGCAGCTTCGACTATATACTCTACGCCTTCGCTTTGGTATTTGGCGCGGTATTGTTCACCACCGAGTACGGCTCCGGCATGGCAGGTATTCTCCGTACAACCAAGCATGGGCGAGGACGCTTGTTTGCGACCAAATATGTGCTGGCCATTGCCGTATGCGGTGTATTGGCGATCCTCTTTGGCTTCGTAGATCACATGAAGATGACTGAGCTTTATACCTTTACGAGCGGTTTGTCTCCCGTACAAAGCTTGCCCATGCTGTCGGAGATCAAATGGGATATCACCATCAATCAGTATCTCATGATCTTTGAGACGTTGCGTGTGTTGGGTGTGATCCTCCTGGGTGTAATAACGGTATCCATCTCTATCCTCGGAAAGAAGCCTGTCAATACCATGGCTGTTGTGGCTTTGACCACCGTTATTCCCTACGTGTTCAGACGCTTCGGACTTGGCTTTGTTTGCTACGTCGATTTCACTACGCTGCTGTCTGGTAATGAATACCTCATGCTTGCCCACGGCTCTGTCCTGTACTTTGTTCTGTTTACGCTTGCCGTGATCGGTGGCTGTGCCGGGCTGATCCTCTGGGGAAGACGCAAATGGGTGAAGGTATAAACGGAGGTATGACTATGAAACGTATGAATAAAGCTTTTATTTTACTCATGATGGCTGTCCTGTGCCTCTCCTTTTACACGGGCTGTCAAACAGGGATTCCCATGGGGGATGAAACCAAGGCCCCCTTTGTGAATCCTTATGATGCCGCAGAGAACGCTTGTCTGGCACACCGCTTTGTTGACGGTATATGCAGCCAATGTGATGCATCCTACGTCCCCTCGGAAGGACTGTCATTCAGTTTATCCGAGGATGGTGCCGGTTATTTGGTCAATGGTATTGGCGAATGTAAGGATACGCAGATCATGATTCCCGCCACATACGAACAGTTGCCTGTACTCGGATTGATGCCACGTGCTCTGCAAGGCGCAAAGGAGGTAACGTATGTCCATCTCCCCGAGGGCGCAACGGGCATTGGCGAATGGGCACTTCAGGATTGCGTGAATTTGCGTCGTATAGAGATTCCCCCAACGGTTAATCACATTGGACGAGAAGCTTTCAGCGGTTGCCTTCGATTGAGTGAGATAACCATACCAGAGGGTGTCTTGATTATTTCCAATGCAACCTTCCGGGATTGTGTGAATCTGACCACAATGCATCTGCCATCTACTCTTTCGGTAATTGACCAAAATGCTTTTGAAAATTGCCGATCCATGACCGAAATCAGTATTCCGGAAAGTGTGGTACAAATCAATGCCCAAGCATTCAAGAACTGTGATGGTTTGACCGCTGTGCGATATGGCGGCACCATAGATGGCTGGTGCAGTATTGAATTCGATTACGATGACGCAAATCCCGTGGAGATTGCCAAACATCTGTATATCGGAGAACAGCTTGTGGAAGGGGTGCTGACAATTCCCGAAGGAGTCGTCACAATCAATCACCAAGCATTGATGGGGATTACCGACATTACGGCGGTGATCCTCCCCGAAAGTATTCAGACCACGGGCTCCTTTGCGGGTTGCGAGCAATTGGAATACATTGTTTTCAAAGGCTCGCCCATCAATACGGGGGATACCCGTGTGTTTGCCAATACAAGCTTGGCACACGTCTATCTCTCTGACACCAAAGACGAGGCGCGCCCCTATATCGCTTACCTTGCCTCCGCTTGTAAAGAAAACAATGTCGAGTTCCATTATTCGGATGAATGGGCATATGACGACAGCGGAGTTCCGCAATTAAAGCCAACAAACAATCCGTAATTTATGAAAGGAAAAACACCATGAAAAAAAGTATTGCTATTGTTTTAGCGGTGTTGTCGATACTGACGGTGCTCGCCTCCTGCAATCGCAGAGATCAATACCGCGACCCTGTGGGTACAGAAACTGGTGCAGAAACAACTACACCTACCACCAACGCGGTCACAGATCAGCCTGACAATCCGGATGAAACTACCGGGCAGGACACCGAATCGGGAACAACACCCGTAAATCCCGGCAATAATCCAAGCCCGGAAGGAACGGGCAATCCTTATGCTGGTATGAGCAAGGACGATCTGTTGGCGCTATATCAGCAAACCTCCGAACGAACCATGTTCTCCTGCGATGCCATGTTCAATACTCCATACTACTTCATTATGAACCGAGGAACGGGGGGGCAGGCATATAGTAAATTAACAGGCAATGTTATTACTCTTTGCAAACAATTGGGGTGTAATCACATTGATGATAATTGTGTGTTCAAAGGCACTATACAAGAATGTGTAATCATTGGAGACCGTATTTATCTTGGGATTCAAAACGGTTTTGCAGATAGATTTCGCTTGTATTCGTTCAACCTTATGTTGGACGATGCTGAGTTGATTTATGAATGGAATGATTTGGATGATCCAACCGGTTTTGGAGCATTTAACGGTAAAATTTATTTGGCTGCTAAAGTGCTTAACGACGACACCGTTAAAGGTTCAATGTTTGTGATTGATCCTGTTCAAAAGACATGTAATTTTGCGTTGGGCGAGGAGTTCGTTTTCCAAGTTGGTAGAGGCATGATAGAGAATTGCTTTTATTATACCGCCATGGACGGTGCCCTGTGGCAGTATGATATGCAAAGCAATGTGCATACCTGTCTGTTAGATGCTTCTCTATTAAATCCTGAAGATGGGGACGTTCGTTTTTGGGCCCTGGAAATAGCTGGTCCAAATCACATTCGAGTCATTCGTCAGAATGTCCAACTGTACAAATATCTGTGTTATGATCTGCATACAGGGGAGATTATTACCGAGGAATCCATTATTGGTGAGGATAAGGTGTACCTTATGTGGAACAATGCAGGACAGTACCTGCTGACCAAGCACAATACCGCCTCGTATGTGAATGACCCTCATTATACCTACTATAATGACATGATAGAAAACTGGCTGGTCAACTACAGCGGCGGTCAGCTTTGGTACAGACAGGACAGCGACGATGAACTTTCTCTTCTTGTCTATATGCAGACCGATGGTATTCCGGATGCAATACGCGATGTTATAGCTACAGACGGAAAGACCCTTGTGGTATACTACAACACCTACAAGGATTTTGACAACATTTATAATAACTATAACAAGGAAACGAGAGGGGACAATCCAATTCGGTTTGCAATCATTGATCTCCAAACAGGAACGGTTTATAAAAACAACTACATAGCGAGTTAACTAATGCTACGAAAGGATATTTATTATGAAGAAAACGACAGCCATCATTTTGGCATTTATTATGATTATTGCTGTACTCGCTTCATGTGGAAGAAGAGATCAATACCGTGACCCTGTGGGTACAGAAACTAGTGCAGAAACAACCACACCTACCACCAACGCGGTCACAGATCAGCCTGACAATCCGGATGAAACTACCGGGCAGGACACCGAATCTGGGACAACGCCCGCAAATCCCGGCAATCCTCCAAGTCCGGAAGGAAAAGGAAATCCATATGCGGGTATGAGCAAGGATGACCTGCTGGCACTGTATCAACAGATGCCCGAGAGAGCTACATACTCCTCTGATCAAATTATCAACACGCCTTACTACTACATTCGTACCCAGTATAACCCGGGGGGCCGGGCATACAGTAAACTGACCGGCAATTACGTTACTCTTTGTAAAGAACTTGCTTGCAGACACGATGATTGCGTGTTCAGCGGTCAGCCTGAGGAATGCTTCATAATCGGCGACCGTATTTATCTGACTATTAGGGATGACTTTAATGAGTGGTTCAGACTGTATTCGTTCAATTATATGCTTGATGACGCTGAACTGATTTACGAGTGGAGTTACGCAGATCAGACTTGCTCATTCGGTGTATACGACGGTAAGATTTATATGGCCAGCAACTTGCTTAGCGATAGCGGCGACGTGAGGAGGTCATTGTTTGTGCTTGATCCCGTACAAAAGACCTACGATTATGCGCTGGGTGAGGATTTCATATTTGGGGCCTGCGGGATCGGTGTGTCGGACGGTTGCATTTACTATACGGCTATCGACGGCGCACTCTGGAAGTATGACTTCAAAAACGACACACATACCTGTCTGTTGGACGCCTCACTGCTAAACCCCGAGGAGGGCGACGTGCGTTTTCACGCATTGAACGTCGAGGGACCAAATCACATTCGTGTCGTTCGTCAGAGCGTTCTGCAGTTCACGTACTTTTACTATGACCTAACTACAGGCGAGATCATCACCGAGGAATCTCTGTTGGGTGAGGACAAGGCAAATCTTGTATGGACGAGTACGGCACAATATCTGTTAATCAAACACAATACCCCTGTTTATGGAAATGACCCCCATTACACCTACTATAACGATAAGGTGGAAAACTGGCTTGACAACTACAGCGGCGGCGAGATCTGGTTCCGTCCCGACAGCAATTCCGAGCTTTCCTTGCTTGTCAGTATGCAGACCGACGGCATCCCCGATGCGATTCGCCACATTTCAGCGACCGATGGGAAAACTCTGGTTGTGTGGTACAAAACCTACAAGGATTTTGAGAACGTCTATAACGATTACAGCAACAGCGGGGACTCGTGGCGCTTTGCTGTGATTGATTTGGAGACGGGAACGGTTTATAAACATAGTTAAAAAGTGTTTTCGAATAGGGTAATATTCCCGAAAAAGAAATGGAAACGGAAACAAATGTTCGCTTGCTCTTGCATTTTGGGTGTAACTGTGTTATAATAAGCAATAAATACATGAATCTTCGTCAGTCACGCGCCCGTTTATCTGCTATCTGCGGTAAAATAATGCAGAATATTCGAGGCTTGCCCCTCGGGGTGAAGGCGGAG
>JAZUSJ010000229.1:0-4673 GCA_045606685.1 Eubacteriales bacterium | reverse complement strand
CATGGCTACGATCCGACTTGGCGTTGCGATCCCGCAGAAGAATGCGTAATACTGGCATGCCTCTGTTCTCTCACCCGACAGCACCAGCTTGCCGTCGCGACGGTACATGTTGTCGCAGAAGAAGCCGCTCTCGGTCATGCTCATCTCGGCAATCGTCTTGCGCAGCTTTGCAGCCTCATCCTTCAAGGGCTCGTCACCGTACAGCTCGGCAATGGTATCCATCATGGTCGCATACAGCATGTTGGTCGCAAACGAAACGTCCTGTACAAGCTCGTTTGCCTTGGACCACTCCACGAATACCCAGCTCTGCAGCTTTTCAAGCAGTCCGTATTCGTTCTCAAACGGACGGAAGAAGTTCAGCAGCGCGTATACTCTGTCCTTTGCCTCGGCCACAAGCTCATAGTCACCCGATCTCTTTGCATACTCGCCAAGCTCCACCACGTACCACATAGCCCAGTTGGGAATGTAGGTGTGGTCGTTATGATCCGAGGGATAGCACATGGGCAGCATGCCCTCGGGAATAAAGTCAAACTTTTCGGGCATCAAGAAGTTGGAAAGGAACGCCTTTTCCACGTCGGATCTGCCTGTCAGCGTCTTTTCCACGCGCGAGGTAAAGAAGCTGTCGCACAGCCAGCCTGCTCTCTCACGGGAGGGGCAGTCCATGTAAATATCCACGGTATTTGCACGGAAGGTTTCAACTGCTGCGTCGTAAATGCGGCGCATCGCATCATCCTCACCCACGAATTTCGCGGTGATCTTGCCTGCCGGGAATGCAACCTTGAAAAGGCGCAGCCCCTTGACTGTAAACGAGCATCCCTTGGCAACAAGACGGATATAGCGCATGGTGTAAGGCTCCTGGCAGCGGATGCTGTAAGAGCCGTTCTCGGCACGTACGGCCACGATGTTGGAGGTGCCGTTACGGAAGCAATTCAGCTGTCCGCCCGGGATCAGCTCGTCAAACAGCACGTAAAGCTCACCCTTACCGCAAACCTCCAGATCAAACTCAAAAATACCCGTATAGTTGACGCCCATATCCACGTCCACGTATGTCTCAGCGCACACGGGAATGGCTGCGGGATCGATCTCATAAGCATTGGGGGTGGAAAAGACCATATGCGAAGCGGTTTCATAGGAGCGGAACTCCAGCTCCTCGACCGTGTATCCAAAGAACTCGTCGTAGATCTTGGTCACCTCGCGGTTGCCGTATACGGGGCGGCTTTGGTCATACGACACGCTGCCCGTGGCAAATACCGCGCAGGGATACAGCTCCTCGACCTCACCGTAAGGCACGTCGCGGTGAATGAACGCCTTTTGCTCTGTCAGCGCGACCTCGATGGGTGCGCTCTTGTGATCGGGGGCAAGATCGTAGCACTCTACCATATGACGCTGGAAGGAGTATCTTTGCACCTTGGTCATTCTCTCGTCCACACCCGCAACGGCAAAGCCCGTGCAGGGTGCGTCGGTATACGCGACTACCTCACCGCCCACGATCAGCTCAGCGCAAACAAACGAGGGCTTGTCCAGATAGTGGAAGGAATTGACGTTATAGCCTGCAATGCGGATGCACAGCGCGTTGCTGCCCTTACAAAGCAGCTCGGTCAGATCCAGCTCGTCTGCACGGTAATAGCCGTGTCCCGCTCTTGCAGGTCCGTGTGCTACGATCTCACCATTCAAAAGCACAGTGAAGGAGCAATGTGCTGCAATGGCCAGCACGACCGGCTTGTCTGTTTTTTCAATATCTGTGCGCAATGCTACGGTGCGGTTCATCATCTTTTCGGTACCGCACTCCCATACCGGGCGCGCCTTGATAAATGCATACTCGTGAACTTTCATACGATTTCTCCTTTACTTCGGTTAGTATAATTTGATCAATATCAAGCTGTATTTGCTGACGGAAATGCAGATCTGTCTGCTCATGCCCAGAAGCGGCAGCGTTTGCACGTGTGAAAGATCACGTACTCCGTCCAGGATCAGCACGTCCGCGCTGTATACGTTGTCGGGCAGATTGTTTATGCGGATATCCACAAGCCCTGCCCCATCCAGCACCGAGATCATGACAGCGCCTGCGCGATCCCCTACGGATGCAACGGCATCCACACCGCTGCCCTGCACGTCGCAAAAGACTGTTTCTCCCTGCCTGTACAGCACGTCAAACGCGCGAAAAGCATGAGCGGGCTTGGCAGGATTGCCATAGCGGTCACAAATGCCGCACAGTGCGGAAATTTCGGGCTGTGCATCATAATAGGTGGCCATCTCAATGCCGAAGACATTCTGCATCCTGAGCAGCACAGAAGCGCAGAATACCGCGCCCTGCAGCGAATGCAGCTGCTCGTACCGCGCCTGCTTTTGCGCGGGGCTGCTTGCCAGCACCTCGGGGTGGGCGCAGTTCCATTCGCAGACGTGAATGGGCAAGTGCGCCATATCGCTTTTTTGTAAGTACGCGGAAAGCTTGCCTGCTCCCGCAAGGGCAGCGTCGGGGGTTTGTCCGTAAGCGCAGATCGAAATAAAATCCAGCGGCACCTGCTTTTTCTTGCAATATTTGATAAACTCACGCGCCATCGCACCGTAATCGGCAAAGCCCATGCCGCCGACCTGCAAGGAGGGATCGTAGGTCCTGATCCCGTGCGCTACCTTTTCATAAAAGCCAAACGCTGCGGCGTTGCCCACGTCCGGCATGGTATCCGGCTTTGCCCACACCTCAAAGCAACGCAGTCCCAACTGCATGCCGTCCCCCCATCCGTCGTTGTAATGGCGGATGATATTGACGCAAACGCGCACGTATTTGTCTGCGTTTGCGGGAAAAGCGTAGTGCCAGCCGTTGTCGCTTTCGCCTATGCGGTATACGATCTGTGCGCCGCTCGCAGCGGCTGCCTTGATCAGCGCATCGGTGGGCGCAAAGCGGTAGCTTTTGGGATCGTACTCGTCAGCCGACATATCGGGAAAAATATGCGACACGTTGACGTACAGTCCTGCCTGCTTACCGCCCGCATCTGCAAATCGCACCTGCGGCACACCCATTTGCGCAAACAATGCGCTAAGATCGCTCCCCGGGGAAAGCGGGCCGTTGCACATGCCGTGCAGCGGCTTGACCTGACCTGTGCGCGACGCAAAGTCTACCGTGACCAGTTTTCTCTCGGTCATATCAGAACGCCCAGTTGCCGTTCTCGAAGATCTGTACCTGCTTGCCGTCCGCGCTCTCGCCCACGATGGAAAGATCAGCCGTGCCGATCATAAAGTCTACATGGATCATGGAATCGTTGATGCCCTTCTCGTGCGCCTCGGCCAAGGTATACTTGTCGTAGTCCTTGAGGCAGTTGGTAAAGCCTGCGCCCATAGCCAGGTGGCAGGCTGCGTTTTCGTCAAACAGCGTTTCATAGAAGGTAATACCGCTGTTACGAATGGGAGAATCATAAGGAACCAGCGCGCATTCGCCAAGCATGCAAGCGCCCTTATCCATGGTGATCATCTGATTGAGCAGATCCTCGCCCTGCTCTGCGTGCGCTTCGACCGCACGGCCGCCCTCAAATCTCAGCCAGAATTTGTCAATGACCTCACCGCGGTAAGAAAGCGGCAGGCTGGAATACACCACGCCCTCGGCGCTGCCTGCGCGGGGAGAGGTAAAGGTTTCCTCGGTGGGGATATTGGGATTGTAATATTCACCGCCCAGTGTGTTCTCACCGCCGCCAAGGAACAATCCGTCCTCGATCAGGCCGACTGTCAGATCGGTGCCGTTTGCGCTCTTGTAGTGCAGCTTGACAAGACCGAGGCTGTTGAGATACGCGCACTTCTGTGCAAAGTTCTTATTGTGCTTGTCCCACTCGGCAACAGAGTCAAGCAGATTGCCCTCGGCATCCAGCACGCGGGAGGTATACAGAATGGCATTCCACAGCTTTTCCACGGCAGCATTTGCGCGCAGGCCCGGGAAGACCTTCTTCGCCCACGCTTCGCCCGGAACGGCTGCGATGCACCACTTATACTTGTTGTCCATGGCATCGCGATAGGGCTTGATGATGGGATAACGCATCTGTGCTGCCTTGGAGTTCTTTGCCTGATCCATGCCCTTCAGGCCGTCGGGATCGTCCGAAAGCAGATACAGCATAGCGGGGTTCTTTTCCAGGCGATACTTCATTCTTGCCTCTTCAAATTCCTCCACCGTGCCAAGGCTCTTGAGCGTTCTGTACTTGACGGCAAGCTTGGTCAAGGGCTGATATCCCCAATCCACGATGACGCGCGCAGCGCCCTTGCGGTAAGCCGCCTCGGTGACCATAGCCACGAATTCGGGCTGGTCAAGTGATGCGGTGATCATGACCACGTCTCCCTTTTTGATGTTCAAGCCGCATGTAACAAGCAGCTTTGCATATTCCTTGAGTACTGTTTTTTTCATAATCGTTCCCTTTCTTTTCTCGAGGTATGATTTTCCTATTCATTATATCATATCCTTGCCGTTTTGTCACTATTTCGCGCAAAAAAATTTGGGCGACTGCACACGCAGCCGCCCGTTTTGTCAAATCTTTTGGGTTGTCTTACTTGGTCTTGAGAGAGTTCTCGTAGGACTCAACCATCTTCTTGACCATCTGGCCGCCGATGCTGCCTGCCTGCTGGGAGGTCAGCTGGCCGTTGTAGCCCTGGTTCAGAGTAACGCCTACTTCGTTTGCTGCCTGCATCTTGAACTG
>JAZUSJ010000228.1:0-9166 GCA_045606685.1 Eubacteriales bacterium | reverse complement strand
AACGATTTAGACGATTATTGGCGCAAATAAGCAAGCGCGATGCGCTTGCGATGTTCTGCGTCCCTGATAGCCCCGACAAGAGAGAAGAACCCTGCATGAGCATCGCAGAGCGATGCCATGCAAGGTTTGCGCCGGGAAAGTGAACGATTTAGACGATTATTGGCGCAAATAAGCAAGCGCGATGCGCTTGCGATGTTCTGCGTCCCTGATAGCCCCGACAAGAGAGAAGAACCCTGCATAAGCGTCGCAGAGAGTACCCCCGAGTGTCATCCTGAGCGAAGGCAATTCACCGCGTTGCGGTGAATTGCCGGAGTCGAACTTTTGCGAAGTGAAGAATCCGTCGCGAAAGCAGGATGCGAAACGTAGCAAAAGCGCGAAAGCCCCGCCAAGATCCTTCGCTTCGCTCGAGGATGACGGCGGGGCGAGCGGGATCTGCGCAGGTTTGTGAGATGTCTGCTCAGCCTTAGAACTGTTATTGATGCGCATCAAATTCCCGTTTATTTGTCCCTGCCGACTACATGTCGAAAGTAACTTCCGTAGGTGGCGTGTCAAAACCCGTTTGCAGATCCCGCTGCGCGCTGCCATACGTTGCGCTCGCGGTTTTGCGTCGCTCCGCTTAAGCTACGCTATGCAAAACTTCGACTCGGTTGCTACGCAACCTTCGCTCAGGATGACACTTGAGGGATACCTTGTCAATTTTTTGCAACATATCTTTACTTTTTACCAAAACTGTGCTATACTATTAAACTGAGGTATTATGACGTGAAAGGAGAAGCACGATGGATCAATTCAAATTGCACAGCCCCTTTTCCCCCATGGGAGATCAGCTGCAGGCGATCGAGCAGCTGGTTAAGGGATTGGAAAACGGTGCGCGCTATCAGACGCTTTTGGGTGTGACCGGCTCGGGTAAGACCTTTACCATGGCAAATATCATTGAAAAATGTAACCGCCCCGTGCTGATCCTGGAGCCCAACAAGACGCTGGCGGCACAGGTCTGCACCGAAATGCGCGAGTTTTTTCCCGAGAACGCGGTGGAATTTTTCGTGTCGTATTACGATTATTACCAGCCCGAGGCGTATATCCCGGGCAAGGATATGTATATTGAAAAGGACGCGCTTGTCAACGACGAGATCGACAGATTGCGGCACAGCGCGACATCCTCGCTGTTTGAGCGACGCGACGTGATCATTGTCGCATCCGTTTCCTGCATCTATACCCTCGGTGATCCCGTGGAGTATCAGACGCTGCAGATCTCGCTGCGTCCGGGTATGCTGATGGACCGTGACGCGCTGATCCGCAAGCTGGTGGCTATCAGCTACTCAAGAAACGACCTCAATCCCGTGCGTAACAGCTTCCGCGTGCGCGGAGATACCTTGGAGATCATGACCGCAAACGTGTCGGACAAGCTTTTGCGCATTGAGTTTTTTGACGACGAGATCGACCGCATCTCTGTTATCAATCCGGTCACGGGCGAGCTTGTGCGCGTGCTGTCTTATGCCGTGATCTTTCCCGCAACGCACTATGCAGTATCCGATGAAAAGCGCGATGCTGCGCTCGAGGAGATCCGCCGCGAGATGGTGGACAGAGCCGCGTGGTTTGAATCCGAGGGCAAGCTGATCGAGGCACAGCGCATTACCGAGCGCACCAAGTACGACCTGGAAATGCTGCGCGAGGTGGGCTTTTGCTCGGGTGTGGAGAACTATTCCCGCGTGCTTGCGGGCAGAGAGCCGGGATCTACACCTTATACGCTGCTGGACTATTTCCCGGACGATTTTATTCTGTTTATCGACGAGTCGCACGTGGCCGTGCCGCAGGTGCGCGGCATGAGCGGCGGAGACACCGCAAGAAAGAAGAATTTGGTGGATTTCGGCTTCCGTTTGCCGTCCGCATACGACAACAGGCCCTTGTATTTCGAGGAATTTGAGGATAAGATCAATCAGGCAATCTTTGTCAGCGCCACGCCCGGCCCTTATGAAAAGGAGCATACCGAGCAGGTAGCGGAGCAGCTGATCAGACCGACGGGCTTGCTTGATCCCGAGGTGGAGGTGCGCCCGATCGAAGGGCAGGTGGACGATCTGCTTGGCGAGATCCGCGAACGCGTGGCTAAGAGCGAGCGCGTGCTGGTGACCACGCTGACCAAGAAAATGGCTGAGGATCTGACCGATTATTTAGAGCAGAACGGTGTACGCGTGCGCTATATCCACTTCAACGTGGAAACCATGGAGCGTATGGAGATCATCCGTGATCTGCGTATGGGCGTGTTTGACGTGCTGGTGGGCATCAACCTTTTGCGCGAGGGACTTGACTTGCCCGAAGTGTCGCTTGTGGCCATTCTGGATGCAGACAAGGAGGGCTTCCTTCGCGGTGAGACCTCGCTGATCCAGACCATTGGCCGTGCCGCGCGTAACGCGTCGGGCAAGGTCATCATGTACGGTGATACGATGACGGGTTCGATGCAAAGAGCCATTACCGAAACAGCGCGCCGCAGACAAAAGCAGGACGACTTCAACCGTGCCAACGGCATTGTGCCGCGCACGGTGGTCAAGGATATCCGTGACGTCATCGATATGGCAAGCCCCACGGGCGGCAAGCAGGGCGCAAGAGCCGAGAAGGCGGTGCAGGGCAAGATGACCGCAAAGCAAAAGGACAAGCTGATCGCAGAGCTGACGACCGAGATGAGAAGTGCGGCTGCCAAGCTGGAGTTCGAAAAGGCCGCGTACCTGCGCGATCAGATCAAGCGCATTCAAGGAGGAGAACAGATATGAAGCAAAGCAAAAAAAGACGCATTCCGTTGGTCAATTATAAATACCTGTTTTGCACGCTGGCTATCCTTGTCGGTGAGCTGGCGCTGCTTTGCGGTGCTTATGCCATCGATCTTTTGGACAACTTTTTTGGCTACATCGTGCTGCCGTTTTTCGGACTTTTTGCGGTGTATACTGCTTACGAGGCAGCAGTGCTCGCGCTGGAGGCGCTGAGCGTTGACCAAAACGGTGTCGTGGTTGCGGGCAAGGACGAAAACGGCAACGTCATCCACTTCGAGCAGAAGGATCTGATGGGCATTTACCCTTGTGATCAAAAGGGAAATCGCATAGCCGAGGATCAGAAGAAATACAAGGACGTGGGCATTGTTTTCTATATGAAGAACGGAAAATCCCGCATCAGAAAAACGTCCTATATCACACAAAAGCAAATCGAACGCCTGCGCACTGCCCTTGGAGTGGGTGCGTACGGACAACCCAAGGAATAAAAAGAGAGTAAACACATGAAGCAAGAAAAAATCGTGATCCGCGGTGCGCGTGTCAACAACCTCAAAAATATAGACGTTGAGATCCCGCGCGACAAGCTGGTCATCCTGACAGGACTTTCTGGCTCGGGAAAATCCTCCCTGGCCTTTGATACCGTTTACGCAGAGGGACACCGCCGTTTTGTCGAGTCGCTGTCCTCCTATGCGCGTATGTTTCTCGGGCAGATGGACAAGCCCGACGTGGATACCATTGACGGCCTGAGCCCCGCGATCTCCATCGATCAGAAGACAACCTCCAAAAATCCGCGCTCGACCGTGGGAACGGTCACCGAGATCTACGACTATCTGCGTCTGCTTTACGCACGCGTGGGTGTGCCGCACTGTCCCGTGTGCGGCAAGGAGATCAGACGGCAAAGCACGGATACCATCATAGATAAGATCTGCGAGCTGCCCGAGGGTGAGCGCTTTTTGGTGTTGGCACCCGTGGTGCGCGGACAGAAGGGCATGCACGAAAAGGTGCTGAGCGATGCCAAGCGGAGCGGCTACGCACGCGTGCGCATTGACGGCAGTCTTTATGACCTTGGCGAGGAGATCTCGCTGGATAAGAACAAAAAGCATCACATCGAGGTGGTGGTTGACCGTCTTGCGCTCAAAGAGGGAATCCGCTCCCGTCTTGGCGACTCGGTTGAAACCGCGCTGAACCTGGCTGACGGACATCTGTTGATCGTGACCGTGCCGCGCGGCGAGGGCAAGCCGATCGAGCTTTCGTTTTCGCAAAGCTATGCCTGCGAGGAGCACGGCATTTCGATCGGTGAGCTGGAGCCTCGCATGTTTTCATTCAATAATCCAACGGGCGCGTGTCCCGTTTGTGCGGGACTTGGCGAGATGCAGACAGTGTCAGCTGCCAAGGTCATTCCCGATAAGCGTCTTTCCTTGCGCGACGGTGCGATCGCAGTCAACGGATTCAAGACGCTGGAGGAGGACAGCTGGAACGGCCCCTTGTTCTCCGAGGTAGGCAAGGTTGCGGGCTTTGATCTGGATATGCCGCTGCGCGAGTACAGCCCCGAGGCCATGAATGCGCTTTTACACGGTACGGGGGATAAGCCTTACCGCATCACCCGACATTTCGGTGGTCAGACGCACGAGCAGACTGTGGTGTTCCATGGCATTCTGGAAATGGTGGAGAGCCGCATGAAGAACGGCGGCATGTTCGGCAAGGAGTATTATACCCAGTTTGTGCAGGAAGCGGATTGCCCGGTTTGCGGCGGTAAGCGTCTTTCTCCCGTGGTGCTTGGCGTCACGGTGGGCGGACTGAATATTCATGATTTCTGCGCCATGTCGGTGGAGAATGCGCTTGATTTTATTGAAAATCTGCACTTTACGGGCGGTGAAGAGGTGATCTCGCGCGAGATCTTAAAGGAGATCCGCGCACGCCTGGGCTTTCTTGTCAGCGTAGGCCTTGGATATCTGACGCTGGGGCGCAAGGCAGGCACGCTTTCGGGCGGTGAGGCGCAGCGCATCAGGCTGGCAACGCAGATCGGCTCTGCCTTGACGGGCGTGCTGTATATTCTGGACGAGCCCAGTATCGGTCTGCACTCGCGTGACAATTCCAAGCTGATCGCCACGCTCAAAACGCTGCGTGATCTTGGCAATACGGTCATCGTGGTCGAGCATGACGAGGAGACCATGCATGAATCCGACTATATCATCGACATCGGCCCGGGCGCGGGCGTACACGGCGGCAAGGTCGTGGCGTACGGCACGCCTGCCGAGGTCGCCAAAAATCAGGATTCGCTGACCGGCGGCTATCTGTCGGGCAGATTGAATATCCCCGTTCCCGAGATGCGCAGACCGGGCAATGGCCACTTTTTGCGCGTGTTTGGGGCAGAGGAGCATAACCTCAAAAAGCTGGACGTGGATATCCCGTTGGGCTGCTTTGTCTGCGTGACGGGTGTGTCCGGCTCGGGCAAATCCTCGCTTGTCAACGGCATCATTCATCCCGTGCTGGCCGACAGACTCAACAATGCCATCACCTATCCCGGCAAGCATGAGCGCGTGGAGGGGGACGAGCATCTGGACAAGATCATATGCATCGACCAAAGCCCGATCGGCAGAACGCCGCGCTCCAATCCCGCCACCTATACGGGGCTGTTTGGTGACATCCGCGATCTGTTCGCACAGACCAAGGATGCCAAGGCCAAGGGCTATGGGCCGGGCAGATTCTCCTTTAACGTCAAGGGCGGCCGCTGCGAGGCCTGCGAGGGCGACGGCGTGCGCTGCATTGAAATGCACTTT
Source organism: Eubacteriales bacterium (assembly GCA_045606685.1). Taxonomy (GTDB): domain Bacteria; phylum Bacillota; class Clostridia; order Oscillospirales; family CAG-272; genus SVQP01. The sequence continues at coordinate 3,627 of JAZUSJ010000228.1, read as the reverse complement.
TTGCCCGACGTGTACGTGACCTGTGACGTGTGTAAGGGCAAGAGATACAACCGCGACACTCTGGACGTCAAGTACAAGGGCAAGAGCATTTACGACGTGCTGGATATGACGGTCGAGGAGGGCGTGACCTTCTTTGATGGCTTGCCCAAAATCGTGCGCAAGCTCAAAACGCTGCAGGACGTCGGCCTTGGATATATTAAGATCGGTCAGTCGTCCACCACGCTTTCGGGCGGTGAGGCGCAAAGAGTCAAGCTGGCAACCGAGCTTTCCAGACGCGACACGGGCAAGACCATTTACGTGCTGGACGAGCCGACCACGGGCTTGCATACGGCAGACGTGGCGCAGCTGCTGGGCGTTTTGCAGCGTCTGGTGGATAGCGGCAACACGGTGCTTGTCATCGAGCATAATATGGATGTGATCAAGTGCGCGGACTATATCATTGACCTCGGCCCCGAGGGCGGTGACGGCGGCGGCACGTTGGTCGCAAGCGGAACACCCGAGCAGATTGCAGCGTGCGAGAAATCGTATACCGGTGAGTACCTGAAAAAGGTTTTGAAGAAATGAATGATGAATAATGAAAACGAATAATTAAGGTAGAAAACCCTTGCACGGCAAGGGTTTTCTTGGCTTTCTTCACAGGGGCGTCGACGTCCCGGCTATCATTGATCATTTGATCACGGGCGACCATCGGTCATCCGCCGGCGCAAAGAACGCCCTGTCCGCATGGCCTTAGGGAAACAACCCGAAAAATTTTTTTATTTTTTTTACCAAAATGTGTTGTCAAACGCAAATTTTGTCGTTCTTATGGGTGAAGCACATGTGCCAAATTGCTTGAAAAAGGAGGAAGGAGCATGATCCTTGAAAGGAATGCATGGGAGAGAATGCCCGATGATGCGGAGATCGTCGCGCTGCTTGGCTGCCGAGACGAGCTCGCATTGCGGGCTGTGCTGACTAAATACGGTGCGCTGATGCACTCTCTTGCAAGACAGATCACAGGCTCGGAGCAGGATGCCGAGGAATGTGTAAACGACGCAATCTTAGAGCTTTGGGATTCCGTGCCGCCTGCATCGCCCAAGCAGCTCTCGGCTTTTATGGGCGGGATCGTTCGCAGACGCGCCATTGACCGCGTGCGCTACAACCAAGCCGAAAAGAGGGCGGGAAGTGAATACTGCAGCTCACTGGAGGAGTTGGAGGAATGCTTGCCGGACAATCAAAGTGAGGCAGAGAGCGATGGGGAAGAGATCGGGAAATGCATCCGACTTTTCCTTGACAAGCAAAAGCCTGATGATCGGGATATGTTTCTGATGCGGTATTTTCGCTTTATGTCCAACGAACAGATCGCGCTGCAGTTTGGGATACGCGAATCAAGCGTTGTAATGCGCCTGGTTCGCATGCGAAAGCGATTGCGAAAATTTCTGAATGAGAACCATATCCGCTTGTAAGGTAACACAGAAAGGAGAATTTTATGAATAAGAAAACTGATAAGCTCATAGACGCGCTGGGAAAGCTGGATGAAGAGCAGATCGCCTCTTGCATGAAGGGACGCAGACGCAGAGCGTTTGTGCAATCGGGTAAGGCACGTGTCGCGCTCGTGCTTGCGGCAGCCTTGCTGATCACCACGCTGGCATCCGCCCTGATCGTTGTCCCCATGATGCTTGATAACGACAACCCGGGGGAGAATCCGGGCATCATTCCCGGCATTACGACAGGCAGCGACAGTACTGCCCCCGGTGCGACCACCACCCCGCCCGTCCTGCCCCCCGAGGATCAAGCGAAATATCCCGGTATTGCGCAGCTGCTCAGCCTGGGAACCATTTCACTTTCGGGATATACTGTGTCTGACGATGGGATCATCAACCTGCCCGGCAAGGACAACAACGCATCCTTTACCGAAACCGAGGATTATTTTACCGCACCCATTCCGATTATCACCCTGAATTGCGGCGCAGAAAATACGGTCAAGCTTACTTGTGATTACGGCGTGATCGGGAAGGTTGCAAGAGAGAAAGAGTACGGAGAATACGTTTACAAGTATGTGGACGATAACGGTGGCAGATGGAATATCAACCATTGCTGGCATTTTGGTGACGGGGAATTGACCCTTGACGGCAACGACAGCCTTTCCTGGTTTTATGCAGCACATTCGGGTTACAGCGATACCGGCTGCAACAGAGATACCTTTATCGACTATACCGTTTATAATCCGGAGGGCGAGATCATTGCAGCGGGCAGCATTTACGTAGCGGCATTCCGTTACATGTTTGCACACGATCTGCGACTGATGACGGATAAAAGCTTCGAGCTTGCGTTGTCTAACTTCGAAATGTTTGAGAGAGAAGCTGCGCAATATACCATTCGCAAGCCGATCAATCTGTACGCAGAGTCGTTTGTTGATGAGAACGGAGAAATCGATAGCGAAAAGCGCGATGCTTTCTTTGCTTATCATAATACCATCAAGTCTATTCGCAGTACAGCATCCAAGTCTGAGTGGATCGATACCTCTCTTTACGTCAGTGAGGATGTCGGGTATGATATTTCGGATCTTGCAAGAGAAACTGAGGAAAATTGGGTAAATCCGTTTGCCTACGATTATTACGGTAATTTGGAAACAGAAATGCCCACCGAGGACGTGCTTGCAGGCTTTGACGAGGAGCAGGTTGCGTACTATGAGGATTTCCTTGCACGCAAAAAGGCTGCCCGCGAACAGGCTGAGGAGTCGTTTACTTCTCATGATCTTCTGCTCAAAGGCTTTGCCAAGCTGTGCAACGACCATATTGGCTTCCACCCTTGGAGTAAGGAATACAGCGGCGGCATCAGCTGCGGTACCATGGCAATCAGATCTGAGTATATGGTGTTTGAAGTGCGCGGTTACGATGATCAGGACAAGACCGCGGGCTGGTGGCTGGTCATCAACGACAAGTATTATGAGGTTCTTGAGAGCAGCAATGAAATGCACGAGGGAGAGGATTACAACTTTATCGAGCATTATATTCTTGAGGACGGCATAGAGGTCTATTTCTACTTCAGCAATACCGTGGAAGATAAAATTGAGGTCATTATCCCTTAATTGCCCCCCGATCGGCACACCGATCCAAAATAAATCCCTAAAAATAGTATTATTTTTCATGATAAATCCCCTTGCAGGTGTGCCTGCGAGGGGATTTTTTACGGAAATATGTATGCGACAAGTAAAATACAAGTGCGCAGAGAAGAGAAACGCGACTCTCGCCCCGAGAGTCATCCTGAGCGAAGGAGAGGTCGCAAAGCGACCGAACGGAGTCGAACTTTTGCGGAGTGTAGTATCCGTCGCGAAAGCAGGATACGGAACAGAGCAAAAGCGCGAAGCGGGATCTGCGCAGGTTTCTGACACGTCGCCTGCGGAAGTTACTTTTGATTGTGATCAGTATGGGGAGTATTCGAGGATTGACACGCATCAAAAACAGTTCAAAGGCTATACAAACATTGAGCAAACCCATCGCAGATCCCGCCTGCGGCGGTTTTGCTTCATTTCGCTTCGCTCCATTACGCAAAACTTCGACTTCGCCCCTGCCAAGATCCTTCGCGGCGCATTTTTCGAAGTCGGAGGCCAAGCGGTCTTAGGAAGACAAATTGGAGTAGCAACTCCTT
>JAZUSJ010000227.1:0-6134 GCA_045606685.1 Eubacteriales bacterium | reverse complement strand
ACCGAGTACCGTATTGTGGGCGGTGACGCGTTTGATGCAATGGTCAACGATATCCGCGAAAACACCGTGCGTATGCTGCTGTCCATCGTGCCCAAGCCGCGCGAGGAGGTGCAGCGCGTGCAGGTAGCCAACCCCTTGCAGGACGGCTTTGAGGGGCAGGGCAAAAAGACTGTCAAAAAAGTGACCATCGTGCGCCGCGAGGCTCCCAAGATCGGCAGAAACGATCCTTGTCCCTGCGGCTCGGGCAAAAAGAACAAGAATTGCTGCGGCGAAGGTAAATAAGGGATAGATATGGGATTTGGAATTCTGTTTTTGGCGTATTTTCTTGCGTTTTTCGTGCCGCTGTCATATCTGCATATCATAGGATACGCAGGCGTTGCGTGGGCGCTGCTCAAGCTCAAGGATTACAGACCGCAATTCATCAAGGCCGCCTATTGGCTGATCCCGCTTGGCGTGCTTTGCCTGTATCATATCGCGCAAAGCGTGCTGTCGCTTTTGCCAAGCCTTGGCATGGCGGCAATAGAGCTGCCCTTTGTCAACCAAACGGTCACAGCCGTGGTCAGTATGATCGAAAGCGTGCTGATCCTGTGCTTCCATTTTTCGCTTTTGCGCACGGTGCGCGGCTTTGCCTCTGAGCTGGAGCTGCCCGCCATTGCCAGAAGAGCCGATTGGGGACTTTGGCTGGTCAGCATTCAAAGCACCTGCTACGTTGTGGCGCTGATCCTGGAGCTTGCCGCCGTGCAGCTGCAGCTGTTCTCGCTGATCGCGTTCTTGCTGCAGTTTGTCTGGTCGGTCTATAACATGATCAACATTTTCACCTGCTACATGTACATCTGCCCCGAGGGGGACGAGGACATGGAGCGCAAGCCCTCGCGCTTTGCGTTTGTCAATGAGATCCGTGAGAAAATGGACGAGCGTGACCGCATGGCAAGGGAAAAGGAGGCTGCCCGTATGCAGCAGAAGAATCAAAAAAAGAAACGTAAGTAAACGATAAAAAGAAAGGAGTCGGGAAGTATGCAGAACATGCCGAGAAAGCATATGGGCATTGCGCTGATCGCGCTGTCCGTGCTGTTTTTGTGGAATGCGGATATTGCGGTTTTTGACCTGTTGCCCGATGTGATCGGATATATTCTGCTTTCCTTTGGATTGTCCTCGCTTTCTTATCTGAATCATCATTTCGAGGAGAGTGCAAAGCGCTTTCATCGCATGATCGCGCTGAGCGGAGCGCGCTTGGTATTTGTGCTGATCCTGTTCGGATTGGTCAGCGCCCATGATCGCCCCACCACCATGCTGCTTGGCAATTTCGTATTCGGTGTGCTGGAGCTGATGACGCTGCTGCCGGCATACAGGCAGCTTTTCGAGGGCTTTATTTACGCAGGCTCTCGCGGCGGCACGGGGAAGAGCGTGTTTGCACATAAGTCCATCGCACCCCTTACCGCATTTTTCGTGGTCAGTAAGGCTGCGCTCAACGTCCTGCCCGAGTTTTCGGTGCTGACCGACGGTGTGGAGGGCAAGATCAATCTGTACGGATACGTATGGATGTTCCGCGTGGCTGCGGTACTGATCAGCACCGTCATAGGTGTGATCTGGCTGATCCTGATGTTGAGATACGTGATCGGCATCTATCGGGACAAGCCCTACGTGGAATATTTATATACCCGTTACATGCAGGATATCTATCCGAACGAGGATCTGTTCGTGGCAAAAAGATATAAGCTCGGCTCGTTCTTTTTGTTGCTTGGCGTCATGCTTTCGTTGGATCTGCCCATGGAGGGTGTCAACGTGTTGCCCGATGTGCTTTGCGCGATCTGCCTTATGGCGGGCGTGCTTTTGCTGCGTCACTATCTTTGCAACGGCAGCACGTGGAAATCCTCCGTCTGCGTAATCGGTGCTTACGCGGCCGTTTCGGTGTTCGAATCCTTTTGGCAGTACCGTTATTTCAAAATCGAGGAATATTCGGCTGCAGCTGCGCTCAACGGTGCGCAGGCGACGGATGCGTACGTCATTATGATCGTGCTTGGTGTGATCAACGCCATCATGTTCGTCATGGTCATGGCCGGCGTGCTTGGCTGTCTGAAGGATATGATCCGCAATCATACCGGCTTTGTGGTGGCGCATACCGATATGCAGACCTACGGAAAGCTGGACGTTTTGCACAAGCAGCTTAGCCGAGGTCTTGTTCCCGTGCTTGTCATGAGCGTGATCTGCGCCCTTGGCAGCGTGGCCTATACCGTGCTGCTGCCGCACAGCGGCATGGGAGGAGATTGGTATACCGTGGTCGCCTCGGTCATGTGGCTGGTCAATCTGCTGCTTGGCGCGGTGCTTTGCGTGCTGTTTGCGGAAAAGAACGGCGATATTCAGGAGCAGATCAACAATCGCTATCTGCTTGCAACTCCCACAGTATCACACGAGCTGACTGAATAAAACGCGCGTTTGCGGTAAATACTGTAATTGCCCCGTAAAAGGGCAAAAATGTAAATACAGGAGAATTACAGTATGCAGAATCAGAATCAGAACAAGAATCAGAGCAATAACCAGAAGCAGTATCCCCAGAACAATCCGCTGCCCATGGACGGGCAGAATGCTCAGAGCCAGAACGAGCAGAATAACCAGAGCCAGAACAAAAAGAAGAACTGAAGCTTGGCTGCCGCACACAAGCGGCAGCCGTTACATAAAAGAAGGGACAACATGCAGGACATTTACGATAGATTTCAAAGGGCAAAGCGTGCGCTGTTTGATAAGTATTATCAAAGCCTGAACGGCATGCAGAAAAAGGCGGTATATACCGTCAACGGCCCGCTGCTCATCTTAGCCGGTGCAGGGAGCGGCAAGACCACCGTGCTGGTCAAAAGAATTGCACATATCATCCGTTTTGGCAATGCGTATCTTTCGGATCGCGTGCCGGGCGGTGTCGATGCCGCATACGTAGAAGAGCTTGAGCGGGCAATCGACCTGCCTGCCGAGCAGATCGGGCAGGTGCTTTGCGAGCTTGCCGAGGATCCCTGTCCGCCTTACAGGATCCTGACCTTTACCTTTACCAACAAGGCAGCCAACGAAATGAAGGAGCGTCTTGCACGTACCTTTGACGATCCGGATATTGCAAAGGACATCTGGGCAGGCACCTTCCACTCGATCTGCCTGCGCATTCTGCGCATTTACGGGGAGCGGTTGGGATATCAGAAGGAATTTACCATCTATGACGCGGACGACACCAAAAAGGCAGTCGGCTCTGCCATGAAGGCCTGCAACGTGGACGATAAGCAGTTTCCCATCAAGAGCGTGATCGCAGCCATCAGCTCCGCCAAGGAAAAGCTGCAAACGCCCGAAATGTTTGAGATAGTCGCAGGCGGTGATTTCCGCCAGTCACGTATTGCCAAGATCTATAAAAAGTATCAGGATCAGCTGCGTGCGTCCAACGCCATGGATTTTGACGATATTATTATGAATACGGTCACGCTTTTGCGTGAGAACGAGGATGTGCGCCTTTCCTACCAGCGCAGATTTCTGTACGTTTGCGTGGACGAGTATCAGGATACCAACACCGCGCAGTTTGCGCTTTGTGCGCTGCTTTCGGGCGGCTACCGCAATATCATGGTGGTGGGTGACGACGACCAGAGTATCTACCGCTTCCGCGGTGCGACCATTGAGAATATTCTGAATTTCGACCGCGTGTATGCCGATGCAAGCGTGATCCGCCTGGAGCAGAACTACCGCAGCACCCAGACCATACTGGACGCTGCCAACGAGGTCATCTCCCACAACGCGGGCCGAAAGGGGAAGACGCTTTGGACGGCAGGCGATAAGGGCGACAAGATCTACTTAAAGCAGCTGGAAACCCAGGATCTTGAAGCAAGAGAGATCATCTCCACGGTCAACCGCGGCGTTGCCTCGGGAGAATACCATTACCGTGATTTTGCCGTGCTGTACCGCACCAACGCGCAGGCAAGCAGCATTGAGCGTGCCTTTGCCAAGAGCGCGCTGCCTTACCGCATCCTTGGCGGTGTGCGCTTCTCAGACCGTAAGGAGATCCGCGATATCGTGGCGTACCTGCAGCTTTTGGTCAACCATAACGACCGCGAACGACTTTTGCGCGTGATCAACGAGCCAAGACGTAAGATCGGAGACCGCACGCTGGAGGCGGTGGAAATGATTGCCGAGGAGCAGGGCTGCTCCATGTTTGAGATCATGCAGCAGGCCAACCGCTATGCAGCGCTTTCGCGCTCGGCTGTGGCGCTGATGAATTTTACCGCCATCATCAACGAGCTGACCGCGCTTGTCGGTCACATGCCGCTTGGCGAGCTGTTTGATCAGGTGGCAGACCGCACGGGCTACCGTCAGATGCTGATCGACGGCGGTGAGCAGGAAAAGGACAGACTTGACAACTTAAACGAATTCAAATCTGCCATGGTGGAATACGAATCCCGTACCGAGGAGGACGTAGAGCCTACCTTGACAGGCTTTTTGGAGGAAAACGCGCTGGTCGCGGACGTGGACAGATACGACGAGAGTGCCGATGCCGTGGTCATGATGACCATTCACAGCGCAAAGGGCTTGGAATTTCCCATCGTGTTCCTGCCCGGCATGGAAGACGGACTTTTCCCGGGTATGCAGACCATCACGGCAGGGAACGACGAGATGGAGGAGGAGCGCAGATTGGCTTACGTAGCCCTGACGCGCGCCAAGAAAAAGATCTACATCTATCACACCAAATCGCGCCTGCTTTACGGTCGCACCACCTATAATCCGCTCTCTCGCTTTGTGTCCGAGATCCCCTCGGGACTGATCGAAAAATTTGAAGAAAAGCCGATCAGAAATCCGTACAGCCAGCAGCCCACCTTCAAGACCTATTATTCCGAGCAGCAGAATAAAGCGCCCGCAAGCGCGCGGCAGACAAACAATGCGGCAACCCCGTATACCGTGCGCAAGCCTCAGCCCACGCCCGTGCCGAACGGCAAGCGCGAGGTGCTTGCACCGGGTGATCGCGTGTCGCACATGACCTTTGGCCAGGGCGAGATCCTGTCGGTTAAGAATATGGGCGCGGACGTGCTTTACGAGGTCATGTTTGATAAGGTAGGCACCAAAAAGCTGATGGCCACCTACGCAAGACTCAAAAAAATCTGAAATCAATTATCTCAATATATCATCGGAGGCATATATGTTAATTTCCATCACAGGCAAACTGGGCAGCGGCAAATCCACCGTCTGCAATCTGCTCAAGGACAGATACGGCTTTGAGATCTACAGCACGGGCGCATTCCAGCGCGAGGTAGCAAGAGGCATGGGCATCACCACGCTGGAGCTGAATAAAAGACTGCGCGAGGATCCCTCGTTGGATTACGTCATCGACGATAAAGTCAAGCAGCTGTCGATCGAAAAGGCAGAGGAAAAGCTGATCTTTGATTCACGTATGGCATGGCATTTTGCGGTCAAGTCGTTCAAGATCTTTTTGACCATTGAGCCCTGCGAGGCGGCAAGACGCGTCATGAAAAACCAGCGCGGCTGCGAGGAATTTTATGCCGATGAAAAGGAAGCGTGCGATAAGCTGATCGAGCGCAGCCAGGTCGAGCAGGCAAGATTTATGCAGATCTATGGCGTGGACTACTACGATTTCAACAACTACGACCTGATCGTGGATACCACCGCGCGCACGCCCGACGAGATCATTGACATCATTGTCGCTGCATACGAAAGCTACGTAGCGGACGAGTCGAGCTATACCCGCCGCGTATTCGATTAACTACATAAAAAGCAACCTCCGATCCGTATTCCGAACGCGGCAGATCGGGGGTGCTTTGCTCATGCAAAAAATATTTTGAAAAAATATTGATAACGTGTCAAATTTTTGCGCAAACGCTGTGTTATATAGTATAAAGACATTTTTATTTTGAATTTTGAAAGGAACTTATACTATGGCTACCGATCAAAGAACCGAACTCACGCTTGACTTAGTGACCGACCGCATGAAAAAGGATCTCAAAAGACTGTTTTTGGGCTTGCTTGGCCCATATCTGGCAATATTTATTCTCGGAGCATTTATCTCCCTTTTGTTTTTGCTGTTCACGGGGGACATTCTCAGCTCCATTATAGGGAATCCCATCTTTGTGAGCATGCTGCCGTTTGCAATCGTGCATGCA
>JAZUSJ010000226.1:0-5271 GCA_045606685.1 Eubacteriales bacterium | reverse complement strand
AGTTCGATCCCGAATTCTTCCATTCGGTGCTGACGCAAAAGGCTGCGATTGAAGAAGAATAACGCAAAATCGATGAAAGTTTTGATCAAACTTTTCCTAAAAGTTTGCGCAGGTCGAGGGCGCGAAGCCCTCGTCGCGCCCCCAGGCGCGAAATCTCCCAAACGCCGTTTTAATTTGCGAAGCAAATATGTTCTTCTTTTGCGGCTTCTTGCTCAAAAAAGAACGTAAAGGGTTTTCTCACATAGTATCCTAACGAAAAAGGGGCTGCCGACGGCAGCCCCTTTGATGTTGTTGCAGTAAGATAGACGACCATCGGTCGTCCGCCATGCAGCCACTATTTTTTCTTCTCCCCCTCTTGATTTGCACGGCTTTTTGTGCTATGATTATCTTATGAAATGAAAAGGACGGTGCGATTATGGAAAGCATCAGAGAACTTTATAAAGCGGGCAGAGGCCCTTCCAGCTCCCATACCATGGGGCCTTTCAAAGCGGCAAAGCAGTTTGCGGCACAGTATCCCGAGGCGGATGCGTTTCGCGTGGTGCTGTACGGCTCACTTGCGCTGACGGGGAAGGGACACATGACCGACGCGGTCATCATAGAGGCACTTGGCGAGGATAAGACCGAGATGATCTTTGATAAGACCTCTCCCACGCCCGTGCATCCCAATACCGCGGATTTTGAAGCGTTTCAGAACGGGGAAAAGATCGGCTCAGCCCGCGTATACAGCGTGGGTGGCGGCAGCATTCTGTTTGAAGGACAAGGGCCGCTGGAGACCAAGTCGATCTACCCGCATTCCACATTTGACGAGATCGCACAATATTGCACCGAGCATGATATGCGCCTGCCCGATTACGTGGAAATGGTGGAAGGCCCCGAGATCTGGGATTATATTTCGGATATGTGGCTGACCATGGAGGATTGCATCGGACGCGGACTTCGCACCAAGGGCGAGCTTGGCGGCGGCTTACACGTCACGCGCAAGGCGCACTATCTGTATAACCAGCGCCATATCGACGAGTCGGCACAAACGCGTGAGAACAGATTGGTTTGCGCGTATGCGTTTGCGGTAGGCGAGGAGAACGCGAGCGGCGGCGAGATCGTGACCGCACCAACCTGCGGTGCTTGCGGTGTCGTGCCTGCGGTGCTGAAGTATATGCAGGAGCAAAAGGGCTTTTCGGATGAGCAGATCTTCCGCGCACTTGCAACGGGCGGCCTGATCGGTAATATTATCAAGACCAACGCGTCGATCAGCGGTGCGGAATGCGGCTGCCAGGCCGAGATCGGCAGCGCATGCTCCATGGCGGCAGCGGCGCTGGCTGAACTGTTCGGCATGGGACTTGAGCAGATCGAATATGCCGCAGAGGTGGCCATGGAGCATCATCTGGGGCTTACCTGCGATCCGATCAACGGTCTTGTGCAGATCCCTTGTATTGAGCGTAATGCCGTGGCGGCCATGCGTGCCATCAACGCGCTTTCCTTGGCAAACTTTTTGACGGGCATGAGCAAGATTCCGTTTGATACCGTGGTCAAGACCATGTATGAAACAGGCATTCACTTAAAGAGCGAATACCGCGAGACCAGCGAAGGCGGCCTTGCAAAGCATTACGTCAATCATTAAATCAAAAAAAGCATCCTCATGTTCAAATTTTTGCGTTGTGTTTCACATAAAAAAGCGCTTTGCGGAGCATACTGATCCTGCAATCATTTTATTTTGGAGGACGGTATGCAAAGCACCAAAAATCAGACCGAGCAGGCAAGCGCGCAGGCGACTGCTCTGCTGGAGGGAATATATCAAAATGCAAAGATGGGGGCCGAGGCGCTGCTTTCGCTCTTACCCAAGGTGGCGGACAGTGAGCTGCGCCGCGATCTGACCGCACAGCTGGACGGCTACGAGGGCTACGCAAGACGCGCAGAGGAATATTTGTGTGAGAACGGCGCGCAGGCCAAGGATGCGAATTTCTGGCAAAAAATGACCACCAAGGTGGGCATTGGCGTCAATACGCTGATGGATTCGGATACCTCGCATCTTGCCGAGATGGTGATCGAGGGCAGTAATATGAACGTCACCTCGTCTGTCAAGCTGCTGCGCGAGCATGAGAATTGTCACGTACCCGAAAGCGCGCTGCGTCTTTGCCGCGACATGATCGATTTTGAGCAAAAAAACGTGGAAAGAATGCAAAGATACCTGTAAATGGCAAAGAAACCGCTGTATAATGCAGCGGTTTCTTTTACATACTGTTTGTGTATCAGGTTCGCGGACGCGGTGGCTGTATGCACCGTTCGCGAGAGAGGATCGGTGATATCTATGAATATGGATAAGAAGCAATACCAAAAATATGCGCAGGCGCGCGCACCCCATTCGCCCGTAGCAAAAAACTGTGTCAAGGCATTTTGCATCGGCGGGGGCATCTGTGCATTTGCGCAGCTGCTGCTTTGGCTGTACGGTGACGTGTGCGGCATGGAAAAGCAGAACAGCGCAACCTTGGTATCGGTCACGCTGGTTGCTCTTGCCGTATTGCTTTCGGGGCTTGGGGTGTTTGATAACATTGCCAAGCATGCGGGAGCAGGCACGCTGGTACCCATTACGGGGTTTGCCAATGCCGTTGTCTCTCCCGCGCTGGATGCCAAATCCGAGGGACTTGTGCTGGGCGTTGGTGCCAAGATCTTTACGGTCGCAGGGCCGGTGCTGTTGTACGGCATTGTCAGCGGTGCTGTCTGGGGCGTGATCTATTATGCGATCACGTTGTTTGGCTAAAAAATTCCGGCCTCGCAAGATCCTTCGCTTCGCTCAAGGATGACACAATCCCGCAGAGCGGTTTTGTGTCGCGAGGCCTTTGCGCAAGGTCAGCCTCGTTCTGTCATCCTCGAGCAAGCGTTTGGGACAAGATTCTTTGTAACGCTAAAGACTGACAGTCCCAAACGCGCCGTGAAGGATCTTGAACGAGGCGCGAATCATCAAAGCACCCTTCTTGCCGCGTTTAGCGCATGATCGGCATCCGAGCTGATCAGCAGAAGCACGTATCTGCCCACCACGGCCACGCGCGCTCCTTGTGTATAGGACGCGTACTGCGTGTTTTTGTAATGCACACGCAGCAGATCCAGCCGCTCGTGACACATGGCGGCCACCAGATCGGTATCGCTGCGCGAATAGCACAAAAACGCTGCAAATTCGCAAGGATGCTGTGCCGTGCTTAAAAATATCCCGTAATCTTCCACCAAGGAGAGCTGCCATGGCAGCTCTCCGTTTCCGTATAAGGCAGCAATCATATCATCGGATAAATAGGCAGCTTGGTGGGGCTGTGCGCTTGCAAGATAGATCTGCCCCGGCGGCAAGCCAACCTCTGCCTCGGTCAGGGCGCAAAGCACACGGTCGGGGGCAGGGAGCTGCCGCGCACAGCCCGCGAAGCACAGTATGCAGCATTGCAGGCAGCACAGCAGGCAGCACAAGATCATATTGGCAAGTCCTCTTTTTTTCATAGCGTCCTCCGTATGCAAAAATCTATTCTAAATGTATTTGACAAGCAGGGGAAAATATGCTATACTGATAAAAAACATATGGGAGGTTTCTTATGGCTAAGAAGTCTGATCAAAAAGCCGCACCCGATAAGCTGAATGCGGTCATATTTACCATTCTGCGCCTGCTTGTGGCGCTTGCCCTGATTGGTGCGTACTATTATTTTCTTTTGCCGCCGCTGAACGTGTTCAGTCCCTCCTTTTGGGGCTTTGTGCTGTTCGGTGCGATCTGCTTTGCCGTGGCCCTGCGTTCTTTGCGCTTTGGTCAGTTCACCAAGTTCTTTAAAGCGTATCCGATCTCGGATCTGATGGTGCTCAAGCGCAGAGGAACTGCGCCCAAGGTGCCTTCGTTTTGGTCGATATTTCAGAAAAACGTGTTCGCAATTATTACCTACGTGCTGCTGGCCGTTCCCGTGCTTGTACTGATCGTGGGTGCGATCACCTCCTCGGTGGTCTTTACCGCCAGATCCTACGCAGAGGTGATCACCGTGCAGGAGCGCGTATTTGAGGAGGATATGCCCGAGACCAAGGAGATCACCAACATTGCGCTCATGGATACCAACTCCGCGCGTATGCTTGGCGACCGTAAGCTGGGTGCGCTTGCCGGCGTGGTGTCGCAGTACGTGGTCAGCGATGATTATACGCAGATCAACTATCGCTCAAAGCCGATCAAGATCACGCATCTGGAATACGACGGCTTTTTCAAGTGGATCGGCAACCGTGCGCAGGGCATTCCGGGCTACATTATGGTAGATACCTTGGGCAATACCGCGGAGTATTATGAAGCCAAGAGCGGCATTCGATACGCGCAAAGCGGCTATTTTGAGGACGATCTGATGCGCAAGGTGCGCTTTGACTATCCCACCAAGATCTTTGACCTTGAGGACGTCAGCTTTGAGGTGGATGAAGAGGGAAATCCCTATTACTGCATTTCCTGCTACACCCCTCGCGTTGGCCTGTTCGGTGCGTATGACGTCGAAGAGCTGATCATTTTCAACCCGTTGGACGGCACCAGCACGCTGTATGCGGTAGAGGACGTGCCGCAATGGGTGGATGTGGTGTTTGACGGTCAGCTGGCTTGCCAGAAGTACGACTGGCAGGGACTTTATTCGGGTGGCTTTATCAACAGCATCATCGGAAACAAGGGCTGCAAGCAGACCACCGACGACTACGGATATCTGATGTTCGACGATGACGTTTGGTACTTCACGGGCGTGACATCGGTTACCTCGGATGCCTCCAATATCGGATTTATTCTGTCCAACGCACGCACGGGCGAGTACCGCTATTATCCCGTCATCGGTGCGGAGGAGCATTCTGCCATGCACGCTGCCGAGGGCGAGGTGCAGGAAAAGGAATACGTGGCATCCTTCCCGTCCCTGGTCAATATTTCGGGCGTGCCGACCTATATCATGGTGCTCAAGGATAACAACGGACTTGTCAAGCTGTATGCGCTGGTCAACGTGCGCCAGTATACCATGGTAGCGATCGGTGAGACGCAGCAGGAAGCGGTGTCGGCATATCTCAAGATGCTGGCAGGCGCGGGGGTGGATACGCAGGATCCTGCCGAGATCGAGCAGGGCAGCGTGACGGTTGCGGACGTGCAATTCCTGACGCTGGACGGTGCCACATACGCCTACCTGACAGGCGAGGATGGCAACGTGTACCGCGTGGCCTTTACCGAGGAGAACGAGCAGATCGTGCTGGTGCGCCCGGGTGACGTGCTGGATATGACCTGGCAAAAGGGCGATATCCGCA
>JAZUSJ010000225.1:0-3550 GCA_045606685.1 Eubacteriales bacterium | reverse complement strand
GGGAATCATCCGAAATATCTGACGTTCAAGGAGACATATCATGACTACCCCTATCAAAAAGGGCGGGATCTCGGTGCAGACCGAGCACATCTTCCCCGTCATCAAAAAATGGCTTTATTCTGAAAAGGACATCTTTCTGCGCGAGATCGTATCCAATGCGACTGACGCTGTAACCAAATACAAAAGATTGCAATCGCTCGGTCAGATCCCGGGAGACGATTGCACCTATCGCATCACGGTTTCGCTTGATAAGGATGCCGGCACGATCAGCGTCAGCGATAACGGTATCGGTATGACTGCCGAGGAGCTGGAGACCTATATCTGCAACATCGCGCTTTCGGGTGCTTTTGAGTTTATTCAGAAATATGAGGGCGAAGGCGGTGCAAACGGCATCATCGGCCACTTCGGTCTGGGCTTTTACTCGGCATTCATGGTATCCGACAGCGTAGAGATCTACACCAGATCCTTCACCGACGCGCCTGCCGTGCATTGGATTTGCGACGAGAGCGGCAATTACACGACCGAAGCATGTGACAAGGAAGAGCGCGGCACCACCGTGGTCATGCACATCGTAGACGAGGAGCGCGAGTATCTGGATCGCGCAAGGCTTGTGGGCATGCTGCGCAAATACTGTGCGTTTATGCCTGTGGAAATCTACTTTGAGGACGCAGACGAGCAAGATGAGCAAGCGTCCGAGCCTATCAACGACACAACTCCGCTGTGGCAGAATAACCCCTCCGATTGCACCGATGAGCAGTACAAGGATTTCTACAATAAGGTCTTTTCGGATTTCAAGGAGCCATTGTTCCATATCCACATCAATGCGGATTATCCCCTGAACTTCAAGGGCATTCTCTACTTCCCCCGTATTTCGTCCGAGTACGAATCGATCGAGGGACAGGTCAAGCTGTACTACAATCAGGTATTCGTTGCCGATAACATCAAGGAGGTCATTCCCGACTATCTTCTGATGCTGCGCGGTGTGCTGGATTGCCCCGAGCTGCCGCTCAACGTTTCTCGCAGCTATCTGCAAAACAACACCTATGTCTCCAAGGTCAGCGCGCACATCGTCAAGAAGGTGGCGGACAAGCTGAATTCGCTTTGCAATCTGGAACGCGAGCAGTATGAAAAGATCTGGAACGACATTCGCATTTTCGTGGAATACGCCTCGATCCGCGACCGCAAGTTCTACGACAGAGTCAAGGGCAGCCTGTTGCTTGCGCTGACCGACGGCACCTATGTGACGGTGGATCAGTATCTGGAAAACGCCAAGGAAAAGCACGAGGGCGTGGTTTACTACACCACCGACAAGGCGCAGCAGGCGCAGTATATCTCCATGTTCACCGCGCAAGGCATTCCCGTAGCCGTGCTGGAAAAGACGCTGGATACGCAGTTCGTGACTGCTCTGGAAGGTTATCGTGATGACGTCAAATTCAAGAGAATTGATTCGGACGTAGCAGAAGCACTCAAGGGTGACGGTGAGGTGAGCGATCACCCCGAGCTGACTGAGCTGTTCCGCAGTGTCAGCAAGAATGAGCAGTTGAGCGTGACCTATCAGCCTCTCAAGGACGCAAGCATCCCCGCGATGCTGGGCGTGAGCGAGGAATCCTCTCGTATGGCTGAAATGATGCGTATGTATGCCATGAGTACGGGATCTGCTCCCATGGATTTCCCGTTGGAATACTCCATGGTGGTCAACACGACCTCTTCCTTGTATCAAAAGCTTTTGGAATTGGTTGCCGATCAGCCCGAAAAGGCCGCACTGATCGCACGTCAGATCTACGCACTCTCGCTTTTGGCACAACGCAAGCTGAGTGCCGAGGAGCTGCAGGAATTCTTGTCCGACAGCTTCTCCTTACTGGAGCTTTTATAAATGGCACCCGAGTATCCCGACTTCCCCTTTTCGATCGGATATGATCCGACCGAAACCGTGCAGGAGAATCTTGCAGAGCTCAATCAACGCCTGCAGCCGCTTTTTCTCTCGCGAGCCTTTCAGCTTGGTGAGCTGATCGCTGCGGGCAAGGATCTTCCCGCGCTGCCTGACATGGACACGGTTCAAACCATCTGTGAGCATCTCTTCCATGCCCATCAAGACAAGGATTATTATACCTCCGCCCTATACCCTGCCGATCTGATCACGCTTTGCAATGAGATCGCTGTTGCCTATCCCGAGAATTACGACAATCTGTTTTCTGCGGTATTCGGGCAGCACGCTTTACCTGCACAAGAGGCACAATCCCGTATTGCCTACGTGGCTAACAGCTATACAGAGCAGGCATTTATGGAGCTGAAAGGCTTGGTCAAGCAGCACCGCGTTGCGTATTTTCATCACTTTGATGACGTTTGCCAGGAGGTCAACAACGGGCTTTGCGAATACGGTATTTTGCCTGTAGAATCCACGGCCGAGGGCTTGATGGCGGGACTTTTCCGCTTGATCGAGCTATACGACCTGCGCATTTGTGCGCTGTGCCGCATTCCGACCGCGAACAACGGTTATACCTCCTTTGCCCTGATCCGCAAAACGCTTGCCCCCGTGCAGCCCCAGCCGCAGCACTGCCTGGACTTTTTGTACACCCCTGCCTCCCCCGATGACGTGGGAACGCTGATCAGCGCAGCGGCACTTTGCGGACACACACTCTTGCACACCGCTACCTACATGGGCAACGACAGCGAGGTCTTTCGATTGCGCTTTGGCGTCAACCCCGACGCGCTTTACCCATTTCTCATTTATCTGTGGCTGTTCTGCCCGGATATCACCCCCATCGGAATCTATATGATCAAATAAATTTGAAAAGGAACGCATATTATGAAACAAACAATTTCCTATAAGACCTCGGGCGTTTGCTCCCGTCAGATCAACCTTGTCGTCGAGGACGGCATTATCACCGAAGCTGCTTTTGTTGGCGGCTGCCACGGTAACACGCAGGGCGTAGCAGCTCTGGTCGTTGGCATGAGCGCAGAGGAGGCCATTCGCCGTCTGCGCGGCATCAAGTGCGGCTTTAAGCCCACCTCCTGCCCCGACCAGCTGGCACAGGCTCTGGAACAGAATCTGCAACACTAATTCAATCATCAATAAAAAGGAGAACGCGATCATGGAACAGTACATGAAAAATTACCTGCGCTGGCTGGAAAGTGACAAGCTCAGCGAATCCGAAAAGGCAGAACTGCACAGCATCCGTGACAATGACGGTGAGATCCGTTTGCGCTTTACTTCGTATCTCTCTTTTGGTACAGCGGGACTTCGCGGTATTATGAAGACAGGTATGAACGCCATGAACGTACATACCGTGGCTTATGCAACCCAAGGCCTTGCCAATCTGATCATCAAGGAAGGACGCGCGGCCGACGGTGTTGCCATTGCTTACGACAGCCGCAACAATTCTGCTCTCTTTGCAAAAACCGCAGCACAGGTGCTGGCCGCTGCAGGCATCAAGTCCTATCTGTTTGACGATCTGCGCCCCACCCCTGAGCTTTCCTTCGCTTTGCGCGAATACGGCTGCGTGGCGGGCATTAACATCACGGCATCCCACAACCCCAAGGAATACAACGG
>JAZUSJ010000224.1:0-5701 GCA_045606685.1 Eubacteriales bacterium | reverse complement strand
GTAGAATAGATGTATCAATAAAATCCGTTGTGAAAGAATTTAATCAAAAATATCTGATTACATAGGACTCGTTGCAAGCATGGCGTTAAAAGTCCGGTAGAACGCGGAACCTTTTCACTCCCATCATCGCCAAGGGGGTAGTGTACCCTCTGCAAAATCGACCTGCATCTAAATCAGCCACACACGGCTTTGTATCTGAATCGGACACACGTCACAGAAAAAAGCACGCGCAAGCGTGCTTTTTTCAACGAAATTTGCCCTACGGGCAAGTGAAATAGCTACGCTGTGAAATATTTGCTCCGCAAATGTGAAATATTCGCTGACGCGAATGTGGGAAAATTTCATTTCACATCGAACGAAGTGAGATATTTCACAATTTCCGCAAGGCAATTATTTCACATTCGGCACAAGCCGAATATTTCACTAAATTTTTCGACTCCAAAGTTTTTCAAAATTTTGCAGATGCATTTTGGGCTTTTAGAGCCTGCAGACAGATTCGAACCGGCGAAATGTTGAAATGTTTACAAAGTTATGATATAATATGGTCAAGAAAGGCGGTAAGAATCAAATGGAACATACAGAAAACGAAAACTTGATTTTGGAGTGTGAAGGCATCAGCTTGAATGTTGATCGATCAAGTTGCTTTGATTGGTTTGACAAAAAAGTATATGCTCTTTCAAAAACAGGCTCTAAAAGATTGTCCGGGTATTTAACTGAATATATCAACCACCCGACCGTAGTGAAATCAATCGCCATTGGTGTAGAACGCGATGAGGCATACGATATGATCGGTCCGGGTAGGCTGACCGTTTTCTATCAAAATGGAGAGAAATATTCCTTTGAGTGTTATACGGATACGGTTTTTAGCGGTCAGTTTGGAATATCCATTTCCGCTGACGGTGAGCGCATATACGTTATCAGCGACATCAAGGGATTATGGTGTTACAATAAGTATGGAGAAATTCTCTGGAAAACGAGATATACGTCGGCCGGGCAGGTTTACCCCCATGATGACGGAACGGTTACCTGCGTAACAGGTACGCATTTGATATTACTCGATGAAAACGGGAAAGCCATAAAAAAGCGCGTATTGTTTGACGGCGAACGATGCGAAATGTCCCCTCGAACGATTGGTATACTTACAAGCGAAAATGTTTTGGCTGTTGTAAATGTCAAAACGCTTGAGCCGATTCTGAAAATCTCACTATTAAAGCTCAATATCGATCATTTCCGTGAAATTATTGAGGCAGATGAGTATTATATCATTCAAGGAACCGAACATCTCGGCATGAAGAATTTACCGAATGGCAGGAGAGAATTTATCGAAAAGGATATTATTTATCTTCTTGACAACGACGGAAGTGTGCTCCAAAAAATTGATGACAGCAAGTGGACTTTTTCAAGTCGGGCATACGTTGACCGCGAGGCTAATGAAATTGTATTATATGCACTCTATAAACATCATACAAGCAAAACGTATAGAATTCCAATTCCTACGGATAAAGGTAATTGACATCCATACATAGACTTCGTTTACAAGCATGGCGATAAAAGCCCGGTAGACCGCGGATACCTTCCCCCATCATCGCCAAAAATTTATTAGGAGATTATTATGAGTAACATCATTCTTCACGAATATCGCATTCCCGTTCCGGGGATGCGACGGCGCATCATCTACCAATTCAGCGACGTCCATCTGAGCTTTGCGGATCAGTTATCCACGCCCGCGGAGCGTGCAGCCGCTGCCGAAAGAACGCAATTCTGGGTAGGCGGACGGGTGAGCTTTGCCAAGCAGCACCAAGAGCCGCACGACGAGTCCGCGCCGATTGCGGTAACCGCGTATTTTGAGGACATGATGCAAGCCGCCGCAAAGGACGGGGACGCGCTGGTCATTGCGGGAGATTTATTCGATCAGATCAGCCCTGCCGATATTCGTTGGTACGAAAAGCGCTTTGCCTCCCTGCCCTTGCCGCACGTATATGTCGGCGGAAACCACGAGCCGCTGACCTCCGTCCCGGACCAAGGAGAGATTGCACGGATCAAGTCACCCATGCAGCTGCTCGATCTTGGGGATATGCTCATTGCCGGCTTTCACAATGCCGACCGCACCATCACCCAAGAGCATCTGGACGCTTTGCGTGCGCTGATCGCGCAGCCAAAGCCCGTGGTCATTGCCATGCACATTCCCATTCAGGTTGCAGGAAACGTACAACACGCCAATTGCGACGATTACTTCCGCCTGAACCACGCACAAGCACCGCAGGAAAACGGGGAGTTCATTGATCTCATATCTCAGAACGCAGGAAAGATCGTGGCAGTCCTTGCAGGTCATCTGCATTTTCTCAACACCTGCGAGCTGGCCCCCGGACTGACGCAGTACGTCAGTTCCCAAGGCCTGCTGGGCAATCTGAATCGCTACGTGATCGGAGACTCGCCGAAACGCTTACGCAAAGATTACCCATAATCAAAATTGCCATCACTCCCTTCCCTGCAGAATTACAACTTTGCGGTTATTGAAAACGAACAGCATCCGTGTTACAATGTAATCACAGAAAGGACGTGAGCAAATGTACCACCTCAATCAATTTTGCAATATTATCTTCGCATTGAGAAAAGAACGCGGTTGGACGCAGACCGTATTGGCAGAAAAGCTGGGCATTGCCCCTCAATCCATTTCCAAATGGGAATGCGGCATTGGGTATCCCGACGTTACGCTCTTCCCGCTGATCGCCGAGCTTTTTGAAGTTGAGATTGGTGTACTCTTCGGGCAAAGCAACGAGGAGAACGACGAGAATATGACACCGGATCATGAAAAAACGTATATTTTTGATCCGCTTCACCATATCGAGTTTTTGGTAGGAAACGAATGTGACATCAGAGTGATCGAAAAAGAAGATGAGGCAGCGCACCTTGAAATCAAAGGCGATGCTTCCTTTATTGAGTTTTTGGGCATCGAAAATCAGGACGGAATCCTGCATGTCAACGTAAAAAATCCAACGGGAAGCGATACGACCTGGATTCCGTACGACAGAGGAGCTTATCACAAGCGCAACACCGTCACGCTTCATACCGGAAAAGAAACAGGTCAGATAGTCGTGATCAGTTATCTTGATCTCAACTGCTATGAAAGCGAAACGGACGACGGTGTCAGTCAGTGGATATTCAAAAAAGACCGCTTGTCATGATTGCGAGCATTTTGTCTGCCACAGATGCAGATATTTGCCGAGCAAAACCATGTGAGTTCGGCTCTCTTCGGCTATAATCATATCATCACCGCGAAAGGAGCACACGTATGCAATATTCATCCGTCAATCGGCTGGGAGATTTTGAATTTCATGACGCCGAGCTTACTTTGCTCTCATGGGAGGTCGACCGACTGACCGTTTCTGCCAAATACCTCAACGTGCACAAGAACGCAGCTCCGGGCAACGAGGGCACAGACATGGAGATCACCGAGGCCATCATTACCTTTTACGGCTTTGATCTGAAAGAATTTGAGCCCGCCCGCACCTGGAAAGAGGACAAGCATGGCAACGTGTACAACATCGATTCAAAAGCAATGCAAAACGTAAATACAAAATAGCTCCATTGTGTCAATGGACAGATCCGAACTATCGAAAACCAAATACTGACCTGCTGAAGTCAAAGAAAAAGCCACGGCGAACCGTGGCATATTCTTTCAAGTAAAACTCCCCGACAAATTGGAATTTGTCAAATACTGATGATCTCTCTTATTTTTTGAGCATAATCGTTGCAGTGGTTTATATTGATACAGTTGAAAAGAACTTCCGCTCTCCTCTTGCGCTTGGAAAATTTCTATGATATAATAGGCATGAACACAATCTCGGTTACCTCATCTGCGTCACCCCCAACCTATTTCAAACGGAGGAACAAATATGCGTTACGTTGTTGTTGACACTGCAGAATTTACCTACCCCGACAGATTTGAGTACCCGACCGCATCGGATCGCGTCCTGCTGGACACCCCGCGCGGCACGTTTGCCACCTTTCAGATCCTTGTAGACGGGCTTTGCGCCGACGTGCAAGTGCCCAATCACCTGCCCCGCGAGATCTACCAAAGCGACGAGCTTTGGCAGCAGGCATCGCTCGGCTTTGCGCGCACAAGCGGCGTGCAGATCAAAACCGACCTGCCCTTCGATATTGAATGGTACGCGCTTGTCCCCGTTACGGTGGAGCAAAACTACGGTCTTGCCGAAGCGGACGTCAAGCCCCCGTACTTCCCCGTGCGCCAAGCTCCCTATCGCATGTACGATTGTCTGCGTCCCTTTGACGGTAGCTTAGACGTAGGCGTGGGCGACGGAAGAGAACATGACACGGGCATTGGCGGCGTGTTCGGGGCGATTATCATTCCCGCAGATGCCGTGCCCGGTGCATATACCGCGACCGTGGAGATCACGGCAGGCGCGCTGAGCGTGTCCGTGCCCCTTTCCGTGACCGTTTACAAGGCGACCGTACCCGCAGAGGAAACCTTGACCATTGTGCAAAGCCATGCTGCCGACCGCGTGACGCGCTACCACGGCGTGCGCTGGGGCTCGGAGGAATACTACGCACTGGACGACGCCTACTTCAAGGCTTTGCGCAGAATGCGTCAGAACATGACCTACATGTGGGGCGTCCGGGTCACGGAGCTTGGTGACAACAAATACGAATTTGACTTTACCGAAATGGAAAACGCCATGCGCCGTCAGCTCTCGCAGGGCATCAAATACTTCAACGGCCCTTCGATCGGCAGGCGCGAAAGCTGGCACACCTCGACTATTTTAGTCAACGACAAGCTCCCCGCCATGAGCTACGAGGCATACCTCTACTTAAAGCAATACCTCCCTGCGCTGCACGACATGCTTGCGCGAAACGGTTGGATCGACCGCTTCGTCATGGGCATTAGCGACGAGCCCAATGCCGAAAACTGCACCGAATGGCGCGCTTTGGCGGGACTTGTGCGCAGGATCGTGCCCGATATCCGCTTGATCGATGCCGTCAGCTACGGTAACATTCACGGTGCGCTGGATATTTGGGTACCGCTCAACATGGAATACGACAAGCACATGGCAGAGATTGAAACCTTTCGCGAGGGCGGATCCGAAATCTGGCACTACGTTTGCTGCGGTCCGCGCAGCGAATGCTACGTCAACCGCTTTATGGACTATCCCCTGCTCTCCACGCGCTATCTTTTGTGGGGCAACTACAAGTACGATCTGACGGGATATCTGCATTGGGCGACCAACACCTATCAGCCCGGGCAAGACCCCTTCAGACAAAACTGCCCCTCGCACACCAATGCCGACTCCACCATTTTCCTGCCCCCCGGAGATACCCACCTCATTTATCCCGGCGAGCACGGTCCCTGGCTTTCGGTGCGCGGCGAAGCGCAGCGCGAGAGTGCCGAGGAATGCGAGATGCTCAAGGTGCTTGCCAAAACGGACAAGCAGACCGCAGACGCCATCTGCCAAAAGGTCTTCCGCTCCTTCTGCGACGTGGAATACGACGTGCAAAAATTCCGCGCGGCAAGAAAGCAATTGCTGATTGCGCTGAGCGACATTACATAATCGAACAAAGAAAAAGAACCGTCGGGCATCTGCCCTTAGTTTCTTTTTCTTTGTTCGATTATGTAATGTCGCTCAGCGCAATCAGCAATTGCTTTCTTGCCGCGCGGAATTTTTGCACGTCGTATTCCACGTCG
>JAZUSJ010000223.1:0-9566 GCA_045606685.1 Eubacteriales bacterium | reverse complement strand
CATGGCTACGATCCGACTTCCCTCCGGCGGCAACCGCTGCACAATAGGCGTCAGCCGCACAGGTCAGGGCGTGCGCAAAGGGCGCGCCCGAAAGCGAGGTGTGATTTGCCGCTTGATCCTTGGGAGTGCTCTGCATATCGGCAGCGATGCCCGTAGCCAAGGCGGAAAGCATTGTGCGCGTATGCTTGATCTGCGGCTCATTTTCGTGCAGACGCAGCGTATAGGAGCGGATCAGGCACAGCGTTTTGAGATAGTTGATATCCATGGAAAAGAGTGACTGCGTGCCGCTTTTGACGATCAGATCGCCCGCGTGATCCGCAACGCCGAAGCAATGGCAGCCAATCCCTTTTTCGGTTGCTTTGCTTTGCAAGAGGGGCAGGGCGGATTGCGGAATGGCAACAAACAGACCGTGGACGGGCGCGGCAAGCGCCTCTGCTTCCTGCATCCCCTCGGGGAGTCTTGCCGTATTGATGACCGCGCCTCGTGTGGTGTCCAACACCGCGTGAAGGATGCTCGACTCGCGGATATCGACCGCAAGATTGACGTGCAGGGAAAGCTCGCTGTCATAGAGAAGCATCGTGGCGTCGTGATCAAATGCTGCCTCGGCCGTCTGATCGGGTGGGTAAAGCAAAACCAGCGCGTCCGCGTATTGTGCTTGCTCGTGCGGTGTAAAGGGGAGCGGTGTCAGTGCGTCAAAGCTGCCGTAAGGGCTATCCAGTCTGTATGCACAGGCATAGCCTTGCGCAGCGTAGGCAAGGACAGAGTCTTGCGCACCGATTCGGTTTTGCATATGCTTGCCCGTCATCTTTTGCAGAAAACGCGTGGGAAGCCTTGCAATATCCTGCAGTGTGATCGGCGTTTCGGGGGATCTGCCCAGCGCATTGAGCTTGTCTATGGCATCGCGGTACGCCATGGCGACACTCTCGCAGGAGGTCAGCATCTCCCCGACAGCGATTTTTTCGGGAGAGATGTGTATGGGGCAGGCAAGCGCGTCGAGCATGCGCAGCGCCGATATGCTGATATTCGGGCCGTCCTTGCTCTTGTAGTGCTTTGCGCAAAAGGTCAGCTCAGCGTGACTCATGCGCAGCCCAAGCTTGGAGCGAATGACATCAATCGATACGGGGCCCGGCTTTGTGAAGTTATATATCATAATAAAGCCTCCATGGAATAAAGTGGAGAGGGATCAGTCAAGCAGCACCGCGCTGCATCCTGCGTCGGTGATATCGATCAGGCGCACGCGGCGGATCTGTCCGCAAAGCGGACGCGTTGCGGGAACGGTGACCTCAATGAATTCGGGCGTGTGACCGACCGAAAAGCCGTTGCCGTCTGTCTCAAAAAGCACCTGCTTTTCGGGCGCGTTTTGTAAGATCCCGGACAGGATCTCGCGGCGGATCTCGTTTTGCACGTCCCGGAGCATATGCACGCGCTCTCTGCGTACCTGCACGGGTACTTGATCCGGCATGCGGATGGCGGGCGTGTTCTTGCGTCCCGAATAGGGGAATGCGTGGATCTGCAGGAATCTTGCCTTGCGGATAAAGTCCAGCGTTTGTGCAAAATCGCTGTCGGTCTCCCCGGGAAAGCCGGTGATCACGTCGGTGGTAAACTGCACGTCGGGGATACGCTCGCGCAAAAGCTGCAGCGCGGCCATGGCCTGCTCGGCATTGTATTTGCGCTTCATGGCGGCAAGCGTTTTGGAGCAGCCGCTTTGCAGCGAAAGATGAAAATGGGGAGCGAGAGAGGAAAGGGACGCGATCTTATCCACAAAGCGCGGACGGATCAGTGAGGGATCCAGCGAGCCAAGGCGCACGCGCCCGATGCCGGGCAGGGCATCCACCTCGCGCAGCAGATCGCCAAAGTCACCCTCGGTCAGATCCTTGCCCCACGAAGCGGTCTCAATGCCTGTCAGCACCACCTCTGCGCAGCCGCCCTCGGTCAGCACGCGTACCTCGTCCAAAACCTCTTGCATGGGCTTGGAGCGCACGGGGCCTCGTGCGCCGGGAATGGCGCAGTAGGTGCAGTGCGAAT
The DNA here is from genome assembly GCA_045606685.1 of Eubacteriales bacterium. Lineage (GTDB taxonomy): Bacteria > Bacillota > Clostridia > Oscillospirales > CAG-272 > SVQP01. The sequence continues at coordinate 7,541 of JAZUSJ010000223.1, read as the reverse complement.
CGCAGCCGTCCTCGATCTTGACGTAGGCACGGGTGCGCTCAAACGAGGTGATGCGCATCGGCTCAAAGCAGCGTGCCCGGGATATCTCGGGGACGTTTATGATGGCCTGCGCGTTCTTGTGTCCTTGCGCAAACAGTTCTTCCAGCATGGTGACTGCCTGCATTTTTTCGGTATTGCCGCAAACGGCATCCACCCCCTCCAGCGCCGCCCCCGCAGGATCGGCCTGTGCAAAGCAGCCCGTGACAACGATAAACGCATCAGGGTTTTGCGAGAGCATTCGGCGGATGAGCTGTCTGCCCTTGCGGTCGGATTCGGCCGTGACCGTGCAGGTGTTGATCACGTAAGCGTCGCAGCGGGCATCGGGTGCGCAAACGGTATAGCCACGTGCGGCCAGCGCCTGTTCGATGGCGCGGGATTCATATTGATTGACCTTGCAGCCAAGCGTGGAAACACCCACGGTTTTGTTGATGTTTGTCATGTATAGTCTTCCTTTGTGCAGCCGCACGGAGCGGCCATTCTTTCTCATCTTATATTCTAACACACGTGCGCAAAAAAGTAAAGAACTATCGTAAAATTTACACAATGTACTTGAAAAACGCAAAAAAGCGTAGTATAATGTTTGCTGATGATAAATAATCGCAAAGGAGAACTTATTATGGGCCAGTTTCATTTGATCGACCATCCTCTTATCACTCACAAGCTTACAATCATGCGTAACAAAAAGACAGGCTCCAAGGATTTCCGCGAGCTGCTCAATGAGATCTCTATGCTTATGGGCTATGAGCTGACGCGCGACCTGCCCCTGCAGGACGTGACCATTGAGACACCTATTACAAAGATGACCGCGAAAATGGTTTCGGGCAGAAAGCTTGCCATCGTTCCCATCCTGCGTGCAGGCCTTGGCATGGTGGACGGCATTCAGTCGCTCGTTCCCGTTGCAAAGGTGGGACACATTGGCCTGTACCGCGATCCCGATACCCATCAGCCCGTAGAATACTACTGCAAGCTGCCTTCCGATATTCAGGACAGACTGGTCATTCTGGTCGATCCTATGCTGGCAACAGGCGGCTCCGCTGTGGACGCGCTGACCATGCTCAAGGCAAAGGGCTGTAAGAATATCCGCTTTATGTGTCTGGTTGCCGCTCCCGAGGGCGTGGCTAAGGTACAGAAGGCTCATCCGGACGTTGACATTTACGGCGCTGCGCTGGACGACCACCTGAACGATCATGCATATATCGTTCCCGGCCTTGGCGACGCAGGCGACCGTATCTTCGGAACACTGTAATTATCAGAATCTACGGGGGAGAGGACACCTTCTCCCCCTATCTTTCATCATGGAGGTACTATGCGTACCATTGTTGTCAAAAAAAACGATGCGGGGCAACGCCTTGACAAGTTTTTGTCCAAGGCTGTCAAGGGCTTGCCCACGTCGCTGATGTATAAATATATCCGCACCAAAAAGATCAAGGTCAACAGGGCAAGGTGCGAGCAGAGCTATATGCTTTGCGAGGGGGACGAGATCCAGCTCTTTATCCGTGACGAGTTTTTCGAGTCACCCGAAAAGGACACGGGCGCGCTTTCGCGCATCGTTCCCAAGCTTTGCATTGTGTACGAGGATGAGAATATCATTCTGCTCAACAAGCGTCCCGGCGTGCTGGTGCATGAGGATGCCGATGCCAAGGATAACACGCTTGTCATGCACCTGCAGGCGTATCTTGCGCAAAAGGGCGAGTACGATCCCGAGGATGAGCAGTCCTTTGCGCCTGCCATGTGCAACCGCATTGACCGCAACACGGGCGGCATCGTAATCGCAGCCAAAAACGCAGCCGCCTTGCGCGAGATGAACGAGCATATCCGCGAGGATCGTATCGGTAAATATTATTTGTGCGCAGCGCACGGCATTCCCGAGAGAAAAAAGCAGACGCTGCACGGATATCTGCGCAAGAATGCTGCGGATAATATGGTCGAGGTGCGTGATAAGCCCTTTGCTGGAGCAAAGGAGATCATTACCGAATACCGCGTGATCGGGCAAAAGGGTGGTGACTCGCTCCTGGAGGTGCATCTTGTGACGGGCAGAACGCACCAGATCCGCGCCCATCTTGCGCATATCGGCCATCCGCTGATTGGGGACGGCAAATACGGCATCAACAAAAAGGACAGGGAAAAGGGCTATAAATATCAGGCGCTTTACGCCTACCGCCTGCGCTTTGCCTTTGACGGCAAGGGCGAGGTGCTGTCTTATCTGGACGGTAAGGAGTTCCGTCTGCCTGACAGCGAGATCTGGTTCTTGAAGGACTTTTCCCATTAACGCTTGATTCTGAAAGGAGAGAATATGCAGGAGTTTGTTAAAAAAGTTCGCTATCCGCTGCTGATATTCGCAGGACTTTTGACTGCGCTGGGCGTGGTCTATCCGCAGTATTTCGGTGCGCTGTCCTGGATCTCTCTGATTCCTTTGGGACTTGTGCTGCTTTCGCTTGGCGAGAGTGCCAAGGCGGGGGGCATGTATCTGTACGGACTTGTCTTTTATCTTGTATACTACGTCATGGGCTATCATTGGTTTATTGCAATGTATCCCATGGACTTTGCCGGCTTTGAGCCGAATACGGCCATCGGCGTAATCGCGCTTGCCGTGCTGGGCATCTCGGCTTTCCAGGCCTTGCTGAGTGCCTTGATGTTTTTGATCTATGGGCTGCTTTGCCGCACGTTCGTGCTGCGCAAATATCCCGTACTCAGGCCCTTGCTTTTTGCGTGCCTGTGGGTGATCAACGAGTGGTCACAGACCATCGGCTGGACGGGGCTGCCCTGGTCGCGCCTGTATCTTTCGCAATCGTTCGTGCTGCCCATGGCGCAGAGTGCTTCGCTGCTCGGCGGTCTGTTCGTGTCTTTCTTGATCGTGGCGGTCAATCTGTCGTTGGCAGGCTTGATCGCGTGCCGCGGTCATCGGTTGTCCTTCGGATTGCTGGGAGGCTGCCTGTTCGGCGGAAATCTCTTGTTCGGCCTTGCCGCCATGAGTGCCGTCAAGGGCAACGTGCTGCCCTGGCAGATCGGATTTGCAGCGGTTGCGTTTGTGACCGTTGCCACTGCGCTTGCGTACGGCCTGATCCGTCAGCTGGGAAGTGACCGTCGCGTGCTAAAGGCCTTTCTTTGCGTGGGGCTTACGCTGTGCGTGCTTTCCTCGCTCTCGCCCGTGCTTGGCACGTACGCAAATACGGGCAATTCCTTCAAGGCTGCCGCGCTGCAGGGAAATCTTTCCTCAACCGATAAGTGGGCGGAGGACTCGGGCCTGCGTTCCTTCAAGGTCTATGCAAATCTGAGCGAGCAGGCTGCAGAGGACGGAGCCGTACTGATCGTATGGCCGGAAACCGCGCTTGCTTACACACTGTTCAACGCGCATCCCAATTCGGCTGTTACAGCACCCGTGGATTCCGTATACGACCTTGCCGAGCGCACGGGCGCAACGCTTCTGGTCAGTACCTTTACCTCCACGCAATATTTCGATCCCGAGGCTGAAAAGGCAAGCACCAATTCGGTCATTGTGTTTTATCCCGACAAAAGCTACGATGAGGATATTTATCTCAAGCGCATGCTGGTGCCGTTTGGCGAATATGTGCCGTGGAGAGAGTTCTTGCTGGGTATTTTGCCCATGCTTGGGGATATCAATATGCTCAGCTCGGATCTTGTCAAGGGCGAGGAGGCGGTGGTCGTGGATACCAAAACGCTTGGCGTGGGAGTCGGCCCGATCATTTGCTTTGATTCGATCTATGAGGAAGCAGTCAGACAAACCGTGGCAGAAGGGGCAGAGATCATTACGCTTTCCACCAACGACTCCTGGTTTTCCGATTCGGCAGCCGTGTATATGCATAACAACCAAGCAAAATTCCGCGCGATTGAGAACGGCAGATATCTGGTGCGCTCGGCCAATACCGGTGTGTCGTCCATCGTAGGCCCTGACGGTGAGGTGCTGGGTGAGCAGGCGGTGCTGACAACGGGGCTTGTGTCTGCAGACGTGTACGCGCGCAGCAACACCACGCCTTATACGCAGGTAGGGTATTTGCTTGTGTGGATCAGCTTCGCTGCACAGATTGCTTTGATTTTTGCACAGATTGCATACGTGCTGGTAAGGCGCTTCAAGCATCAAAAAAATGCTGAGAATTCTTAATAATTATTAATGTTTTCCGCGTAATTTTTGCCTTGTGTGCTATTGACAAAAGTGTTGAAAACTGCTATAATGTTCACGTGGGAAACACCCAAAATACACATCAAAAGGAGAATTATCAACTATGAAAACCATGACCAAAGTTGTTGCAGTTGCACTTGTAGCTGTGATTATGTGCATGATGCTCGCTTCTTGCGGCAACACCATCAGCGGCTCTTATTTTCGTACCTACGAGAATGAAGGTCTCTTCGGCTGGGGGGCAGGCTCTTACACGACCACTTTTGAGTTCAGTGGCAAGAAGGTAACTAAGATTACCGATGCTACCATTGGCAGCAAGACGGAAACCAAGACTCAGACCGGTACATATGAGCTGACTGACGATGGCAAGATCGTTTTCACTTGGGATAAGGACGTTGAAACCAGTGATGGACAGTCTTCCGTTTCCAAGGAGACCTACTCCTTCGATAAGGGCGATGGTTTTATCCTGATTGACGGTAACAAGTACGAGAAGAAGTAATTTATCACAATAAAAAAGCTGTTGCTTCGGCAGCAGCTTTTTTGTTGGATAACCGTCCGTCTTTCAGACGAAATGAAAAAACCGCTCGTTTTTCAACGAACGGTTTTTTCTATTGCAATCTGCAATTAGTCGCAAACGTAGGGCAGAAGAGCAGCCTGACGAGCGCGCTTGATAGCGGTGTTGAGCTCACGCTGGTGAACAGCGCAGGTGCCGGACATTCTTCTGGGCAGGATCTTGCCGCGCTCGCTGATGAACTTGCGGAGCTTAGCGGAATCCTTGTAATCGATATATGCAACCTTATCGGCGCAGAAAATGCAAACCTTCTTTCTTCTGCGAACCACGGGGCGCGCAGGACGAGAAACGTTTTCAGTCATCTTATGAAATCCTCCTGTTTAATTTTGGGAACGATCGCCATCAGAAGGGCAGATCGTCGTCGGTTTTGATCTCCTCAAACTTGGGCGCAGAGCCTGCGGGAGAGGAGTAAGCGGGCGCACCGTAAGCGTCGGGTGCGTAACCGCCTGCCTGTGCATTCGGGCTTTCGCTGCGGCTGTCCACAAACTGGACCTCTTCAGCAACGATGTCGGTCATGTAGCGCTTCTGTCCCTGCTGGTCGGTCCAGGATCTGTTCTGGATAGAGCCGATCACGCAGATAGAAGAACCCTTCTTGAAGAAACGGTTGACAAACTCAGCAGTGGAGCGCCAAGCAGTAACGGTAAAGAAATCGACCTCAGGCTGCTGACCGGACGCGGAGTCACGGGAAGCGAATCTGCGATTGACTGCCATACGGAACGTTACGACGGCGATGCCGCTCTGTGTCTGCTTCAGTTCAGGATCAGCGGTGAGTCTACCGCCGAGGATGACTTTGTTCAGATTAAAATTTGCCATGCTTGTTGACCTCTTTTTGCCGATTACTCAGCGTCGGTTGCTTCTGCAACAACTTCAGCAACTTCTTCTGCTGCTACGGTCTCTTCAACAACAGCTGCCTTAGCTACGGGCTCGAAGTCCAGCTTGATGGTCAGAGAACGCATAATGTTCTCGTCGATCTGGAACAGACGGTCGAGCTCAGCCAGGAAGTTACCTGCTGCCTTGAAGGTCACGACTACGTAGTAGCCTTCGGGCATGTCATTGATGGGATATGCCAGGCGGCGCTTGCCCCACTGTGCAACCTCAATGATAGTGCCGTTCTCAGCAATCAAAGAAGTGAACTTGTTCACGGTTGCATTGGTTGCTTCCTCACCGTTGCTTACGTCAACGATGAACAGACTTTCATAAGAATTGAGTACCTTTTCCATGTGTTTTTTACCTCCCTATGGACTTTATTACGACCGCGCACCTCTTCAAATTTTTATGCGCGGTAGAGAGACGAACTGCTTTGCAGTCCGTACCGAAGATATATTATACCACAAAGGGAAATGCTTGTCAATCCTTTTTGAAATATTATTTTTGACAAAAAAACGCAAAATCCTTGTCAATTTGATGTAAATATGCTATAATATACAAAAGGAAAAGCATTTTGCCTGTAAGGAGGTTTGATATATGGAACAGAGCAAGAAGAAAAAGAGAAGTAAGAAGATGCCTAAGGCGTGGCGCATTTGTCTGATCATGCTGGCCATCCTTGCCGTGCTGTTCGGCACGACCGTGGTGCTGGCTATGACGGGTGTCATCCCGTCCGGTGAGGTAGAGGATTTTTTGGATGATTTCGTGGGCGAGGGCGTGGAAAAAGCACTTGATAAGGTGCTGCCCAACGATCTGGTCGACGAGGTCTTTGTGGATAAATACGGCGATTTTGTGGATTTTGTGGTCGGACTTTTGCCTAAGCCCGAAAGAATTGCGCTGGATGGTGAGATCATGGTGTATTTCTTTGACGTGGGACAGGGCGACAGCATGCTGATCATGGCGCCCGAGGGCAATATTCTGATCGACGCAGGTCCGAACAGCTGTGAGGATGCGCTGGAGGGGTATCTGGACGATCTGGGCATTACCACGCTGCATTGTGTGATCGCAACGCACCCGCATGAGGATCACATCGGCAGCATGGATATGATCTTTGATGAATATGAGGTCAAAACGCTGATCATGCCGCACGCAGAGAAGGATACCGACACGTTTGAAGCCACGGGTGATTATACCCGCATGATGGAGGGCGCACAAAAGCAGGGAACGCAGATCGCATACGCCCAGAGCGGTACGACCTTCAGCCTTGGCGAGGTTGAGGTGCTGGTGGTCGGCCCTTGCGGCACGGATTATAAGGATCTGAACGACTGGAGCCTTGTGACCAAGGTGACGTACGGCTCGACGTCCATGATGCTGACGGGGGACGCCGAGAGCGTTTCCGAAAAGGAGATCGCAGAAGCTTATGGAAGCAGCGTGCTGGACGTGGATATCCTGAAGTCGGGACACCACGGCTCGTCCTCTTCGTCCTGCAGCGCGTTTCTGGATGCGGTCGATCCCGAGATTGTGGTAATATCCTGCGGTACGGGGAACAAGTACGGACATCCCAACACCGATACCATGGAGCGTTATGCCGAGATCGATGCACAGGTATGGCGTACCGATCTTGAGGGAACGATTGTGTTTGTCAGCAACGGCGCAGAGTTCACAAAACAGCCGTGATAGAATGTTTCTCCCGTCCGATTACGGTCGACGGGAGAAATTTTTGCAAAAGGACTTGACTTTTGCGCAAAAGCACAGTATAATGGATAGGCTGTCGGACGGGCTATTAGCTCAGTTGGTCAGAGCTACCGGCTCATAACCGGTTGGTCCGGGGTTCGAGTCCCTGATAGCCCACCAAAAAAGGATAAGAGGCACATCGAGCCTCCTATCCTTTTTTGGTGGGCTTTCCCGGCTCAGAACCCTGCATGAGCATCG
>JAZUSJ010000222.1:0-6060 GCA_045606685.1 Eubacteriales bacterium | reverse complement strand
AGAAAAACTGGGATTTATGCCCCAGTATCCCGGTATGTATCCTTCTTTTTCCGCTCTCGACTTCCTACGCTACATGGCAACTCTGAAGGGGGTGAACAAAAAGAAAGCCGAGGAACAAATCGACGAGCTTCTTCACGCGGTTGAGCTCCATGATGTAAGAACCCACCGCGTCGGCTCTTTCTCGGCCGGTATGAAGCAGCGTCTTGCCCTTGCCCAAGCCCTTCTCGGTGATCCCGAAATCGTGATTCTCGACGAGCCCACGGCCGGTCTTGACCCCAAGCAGAGAATCGCTATCCGTAACTACATTGCCAGTGTAGCCCTCAATAAGACGGTCATCATTGCCACTCACGTAGTTTCCGATGTGGAATTCATAGCCCGCGAGGCCATCATGCTCAAAAAGGGTGTGATCTCCGACAGCGGCTCCCCCTATGAGTTGACCCAAAAGATCGAGGGCCAGGTGTGGCAGACGGTAGTTAAGCCCGAGGAAGTCCAGGCCATGCAAGACAAGTTCCGCGTGGTGAATATACAGAACGGAGAGCAGGGCGTGATCCTCCGCATCCTGTCCGATGTGAAGCCCACGGAAGATTCCATCCCGGTCGTTCCATCCTTGGAGGACTACTATCTCCATGTCTTTGGCGACATTCTTTAATGGGAGGCTGTTGCCATGCTGAAATATGAGATCAAGAAAATTCTTGGCAACAAATTCGTTTTGATCTTTTTCGCCTTTCTGTTTGCGCTCAACGCGCTTTTATCCTTTGTGGGCGCACCCGAAGCAAGAAATGAATTAGAAATTGAAGAAATCGATATTGAGACTCAGGCGGCAGTAAGGGCTATCTTTGAACGCTACAAAGAAGACCCCGAAGAATTTCTTCGAGAACTGGAAATCATGGTTGGTTATGTCGATCAGCTTAAAGATGTTCAGACAAAAATGAATTTGGATTCCATGCTCTTCGGAAAGGACTTGGCTTCTTTGAAAATCGAAGATTATTGGCCGGAGTATAGTGAAGAAATTCAGCAAAAGATCAACGAATACGCTACGACATATCGATACTTTGTTAATACAAAAAAGTATATTGACGAGACCCTGCCGGCACAGTACAACGAGGTAATCAGGCGAGCGGAATCCTCCTTGAAAGAATATGCGACGCTGGGTATGAGCGAGCAAAGCTATGATTACCGTTATCAGGAGACGATTAATGACGTCTACTCGGTTAACAAGAACCTGCCCATCGAGATCGAATACGCTAGTGGTTGGAGTGCGTATTTCTCCTACACCAACGGGAATATCTGCCTGATTCTGTTCCTTTTGGTGTTGGTGCCATGCTTTTTGTTGGATGAAAGATCTAATGGAACAGAACCAATTCTCCGAGCAACCAAGCGCGGACGGTTGTCCTTGGTCTTGACCAAATATCTGGCACTTTTGACGGTCATTTGTATCAGTGTTCTATCTTTTAGTGCGGTAACCTTCGCCATATATGGCTTGGAATATGGCGGGTATTCGTCGTTGTCCAATTTCATTCAGGTGTTTGAGGAATACGCATACTGTCCATATATCGTGTCTGTAGGCGAATACCTGCTCCTGAGCCTTGTCATCAAAATTCTTGCGCTGTTTGCCATTGGATCGCTTCTGCTGACCGTTTCACTTTTGCTCAAGAATCACGCCCTGACATATCTTGTTGGATTGGTGATCGGAGGCGGTAATTTTATCTTCTACTTTATCGATTATTTGGACATCAATCACCCGGCGCGGCTACTCAATTTGTTTACGATGATGGACACAGAGGTGTGTTTTTCCCGCTATTATGCCATCAACCTACTCGGTCAATGCGTAGACTATCTGCCTGCTATTCTTCTATTCCTGGGTGTCCTTCTGGCTGTTACGGCGGTCAGTACGACCATCCTGTATTGCCGAATACCCGGAGGTCAGAGGATTAAGCGGTTGGCCACGAAGAAAATTTCACTTCCCAATATTGCCATTCCGTGTTTGCACCGCTCTATCGGCGGTTATGAGCTGCATAAGCATTTGGTGGCCGGTAAATACCTACTTCTGATTCTGGCAGTCCTGCTGGTCAAGGGCTATACCGTCCATACCACCGAAGTAGCTGCATATTCCTTCTCGGATGAAATGTATAAGGAATACGTGACCTTTATCGAGGGAGAAGTCACCGACGAAAAGCTGGCCTACCTTGATGACGAACGTGCACGCATCGACGGAATCATTGCTTCAGAATCCGACATGAAGGATCGGCTTGGGCGGGGAGAAATATCCTCCAACGAGTATTGGGAATATGAGAATGAATTACAGGAAGCCAAGGCAAGAGATCCCATTTTTGCCCGCGTAGAAGGTCAGAGGGATCATTTGCTGATGCTTCGCGATATGGGTATTGATGCACATTTCGTCTATACCACAAGCTGGGATCAGATGTTTTCAAGAGGCTTCGACTACGTTCTGTATGCCTTTATCCTGATCTTTGCATCCATCATTTTCACAACTGAGTATAGCGCAGGTGTATCGGGTATCCTACGGGCTACCAAGCGCGGGCGAAAAGAGCTTTTTGCCGTAAAATACAGCGTGGCTTTAGGTGTCTGTGCCGTACTGGCTATTGTGTTTGGCCTAATGGATCATTACAAGCTGGTAGAGCTTTATACCTTTACTGGCGGTGGCTCGCCCGTTCAAAGTTTGCCGATATTGGGTGGAGTCTCATGGAACATCACGCTCAATCAGTATCTTATGCTTTTTGAAACTCTGCGAGTCATAGGCTCGATTCTATTGGCGGCTGTGACCGTATCGGTTTCACTTATGACGAAAAAGCCCGTAAATACGATGGCTATTGTGGCATCCATCACCATGATCCCGTATGTACTCCGTAGCTTTGGTATGGATTTTGTCAAGTATCTGGACTTCACCTGCATCCTGTCGGGACAGGAATATATGGCACTGTCCTTTGGTTCGGGACTCTATTTCGTTATATTTACCATCGCGGTACTCGGCGGTTGCGCGGCAGTCGTATGGACGGCAAGACGCATTTGGATTCGGACGTAAAGGAGGCTGAGTATGAAAAAAATCAAATCTATACTGTTGTGTATGGCGATTCTTATTTATCTTTCTGCCGTTACAAGTTGCAGTACGGGCATGAACGGTATCAAACAAAACGAGCCATTCAAAAATCCCTTTGATGAAAAAGAAACACTTTGTCTGGCACATAGCTTTGTCGATGACATTTGTTCGATTTGCCATGAGCCATTCAAGATCTCCGAAGGTTTGAGTTTTACGCTTTCCGCCGACAGTACCTCCTATATGGTTGCGGATATCGGTGAATGCAAAGATACCCAGATCATAATTCCTGCCGAGCACGAGGGATTGCCTGTCACAGGCATTGCCCCCAACGCTTTCCGTGACGAGCCTATCACCGCTGCGTTCCTGCCCGAGGGGATGACCCTGATTGGAGAGTGGGCCTTTCAAAGCTGCACGAAACTCATTTGTGTGGATATTCCGGCTACTGTCAATAGCATTTGCATGGATGCCTTTCGAGGATGCTTCCGTTTGGAATCCGTGACCATTCCTGAAGGAATCAGCATCATTTCCTCAGGCACGTTCCAAAACTGTACTTCATTGACAGAGATCAAGCTGCCCGAAACGCTATTGACCATTGGAAGCAGCGCCTTCGAGAAATGTATCGGTCTTCAAGAGCTGACCATTCCGGCATCGATTGTGGAGATAGAAAGCAATGCTTTTGGAAGTTGCACAGGGCTGAAAGCCTTGACCATCCCGACAACCATTCCTACAATGTATGCCGCGTTCGACGGTTGTACGGGGCTGGAAGCGATCCACTACGAGGGGAGTCTATCTGAATGGTGTCAAACAGAATTTACCGGAGGCGATAATCCTCTTGGGAAGGCTCATCATTTGTATGTAGATGGCAAATTGATTGAGGGACAGTTTTGTACCCCTGACGGGCTGACCCGCGTAAGTGCGAGCATGATGCAAGGAAATACGGACATTACAGGTGTTATCATTGGCACAGAGGTAACGAATATTGGCGCAAAAGCCTTTGCCGATTGCACGAATCTGACATATGCGGTGCTGGAATGTTCTCCGAAAACTATAGCGACTGATTGCTTTGAGGGTTCGGGAATACAAGCCATCTTCCTGCATGATACCGAGGAAGATGCCCAAAGCTATCTTGCCTATTTAGTGGGTATCGCTCATCATACCGGTGCTGAGGTTTATTATGCTCATGAATGGGCGTACAACGATAACGGTATCCCGCAGGCAAAGTAGGTACTGCTTAAACCTTACGAAACTGAAAGTTCTTAATACAATATGACGAAAGGAAATACCATCATGAAGAAAAACCTTGCCATCCTCTTGGCTGCTCTGGCGGTTTTTACTGTCTTGACTGCCTGTAGCCGTCGGGATCAGTACCGAGACCCGATAGAAAGCGAAAATCACCCCAACCAACCTATTGACAGCGATATTGGATCCAACCAAACCCCGGATTCCGATATTATCGATTCCACCGAAGGCACCACGAATAATAGCCCCGTTACTCCAACCATCAAGGCTCGGCCATACGAGGGTCTGACCGCTGACGATTTGCTTGCCCTTTACCAAAGTACAGGCAGTATTTACGGCGAGCCCAGCAAAAATATGATTAACACGCCTTATTATCTAATAGCATCCTCCTGTTATGGCGGTCTTGCCTACAGCAAACTGACAGGAGAGTTCGTGTCTCTTTGCAAAGACCCCATCTGTAAGCATCAGGACTGTATTTTCCGTAACAATATCATGATTCTGGATTATATGGTTTCCGACCAAAGGATATACTTGCTTCTGAATTACGTCACCTCGCAGGATCTGTATTCCTTTGATTTCATGATGAACGATGCACGCAAGGAGGCCTCCTGGACGGCAGAGGATCTGCCCGAAAACCTGCATTTGTATAACGGCAAAGTCTATTATTCGGGCTTTTATCTCCATGAGTCCGAGCCTGAATATACGACGTTTGTTTTGGATCTTGCCAGCGGCACATCGTCTCCCCTGTGGGGAACGGAACGCTTTACGGGTATGTACGGCGGTTGTGGCCCAAAGATCTATTATACCTCTCAAAATGCCATTTATAGTTATGATCTGGATGCGAAAAAAGACACTTGTCTCGTGCCCGCCTCAGTCCTGAACGCAGCCAACGGCGAAATAGCGCTCTACTTCCGATACGCTACAGAGAAGACCTTGAGCTATGCAGTGCTGTCTACTGTTAGCGGAACAAGCAATTATGAGATGGATCTGGAAACGGGAGAGATCAGCCTGTGCGCCAAGCAGAATGACACACGCACGAATCAAGTAGTTCGGTTAGGAGATCATTTCTACTTTTTTATTCGCCATGATACCGAGGACTATAAAGATGACAAGCACTACGATTACTATATAAAGCAGCCCGAAGAAGCCCTTGGTAAAGCCAATCCCTCCGGGGGTGAGCTGTGGCGTTGTCCTATAACGGGTGGAGAGGCAGAACTTGTCACTTATTTGTCTACTGACGAAATCCCCGATAATATCGAATCAATTTATACGTTCGATGGAAATTATGTTATAGTCAGATATTCGACCTATCAAGATTATTACAATGAATATAATACTTCATTTAATCCATTTGACCGCAATACCAAGCAATACATCCGACTCGCATTAATTGATGTGACAACAGGAGAAGTTTATACCGTTGCGAGCGAATGGTCGGGGATGTAGTACACCTGCTATAACAATATGTCTACAAGGATTTCAATAAGCTGCCAAGTTTGGACTCGTTGCACTTTGCCGTGATTGATTTGGAGACGGGAATGGTTTATAAAACATAGTTAAAAATTGTTTTCGAATAGGGTAATATTCCCGAAAAAGAACCGGAAATAGAAGCAACGGTTCGATTGCTCTTGCATTTTGGGTGTAACTGTGTTATAATAAGCAATAAATACATGAATCTTCGTCAGTCACGCGCCCGTTTATCTGCTATCTGCGGTAAAATAATGCAGAATATTCGAGGCTTGCCCCTCGGGGTGAAGGCGGAG
>JAZUSJ010000221.1:0-11999 GCA_045606685.1 Eubacteriales bacterium | reverse complement strand
GTTGCTACTCCAATTTGTCTTCCAAGACCGCTTGGCCTCCGACTTCTTATCTATAAGCTGATCATCATCAAAAAGGCGGATTTTACGATCTCCACGCAGGAATTGACACGCACGGAGGAAAAATTCAGTCTTTGGTACTATTTGTTTTCGGTGGAAAGATTTATTTATCCCTTGTTCCTGTTTTTTCTGACGCTTTTGCAGCCCAGAATGGACTTTGAACGGCACGAGCGCGTGTTTGTGGATAAAAAACTGGCCGCTTATTCCAAGGTCGGGGACAAAATGCACCTGATCCTATACAAGGGCAAGGTGGTCGCGGTCTATAACGCAAAAATGTACCGACGCTCCGATGAAGCGTAAAGAAAGGGGAAGAACTATGAAACGTATGATGCATAAGATCATTTTGGCTGTGTTGACGCTTGCGCTGCTTGCATCGTTTGCCTGCTGCAGCCCTGCCAAGGAGCAGCCCACCGAAAAGCAGGTCTGGCTGGCAACCTCTTATATCCATCATAAAGAGGACAGCAAGGGGACTTATACTTATAACGAGTACGGCAACATGATCAGCAACGAGAATTACAACCTGTACGACGTGTATCAGGGTACGTGGCTGTATGAGTACGACGAGCGTCAGAACCAGACTAAGCGTTCGGTTGACACGGGGAAGGAAGAACCCTTCGTACAGCTGATCAATATTTATGACGAAAACGGCAGGCTGATCGAGGAGCAGCAATTCTGGGGCGGTGATGGTGCTACGTACACCTACCGATATGACAAGCAGGGCAGAGTGGCCGCCAAGCTTTCGGATGGCAAAGCAGTGCAGGTCTATATCTATGCCGAGGACGGCAGCTATCGAATGGAATCCGCCTCCGATCCCACGAATTATACGCTGTATTACAAGGATGGCCGTATTATGGAGCAGCATATCTCAGGCATCACGGGTGTATACGTTTACAATGAGGATAACAAGCTGATCGAGGTCAAGCAAAGCTCGGACTCCGATGATAAGCTGCTTCGCCACTATCTGTATGAGCTGGACGAGCATGGCAACAATACAAGGATATACGTAGTCGGCTCTGACGGAGAAAAGGAATTGCACACCGAGTATACCTATGAACTGTTCACCGTCAAGGTGCTGCCCGAGTCATAAGGGGAAACGTATGAAGAAAACCAAAAAAACAGTGATCGCAAGCATTACCGTTCTGCTCTGCGTCATCACGCTGCTTCTGGTCACCGTCCCGATTGTGCGTTACCGTGCGTATTACAGCGACGTTCCCGTATTTATGGGAAATCCCTTCATGCAAAGGCTGATCTATCACGATACCGATGTCGTCATGCTGCCCGGTGAGCATGATACGGTTGTATACAATGGAAACGTCTACGTGGGGGACTATGATACGGATTGGCTTTTTGAAGATGAGAAAATGCAATACGCGGGGAAGATCCACTACCGCAAGATTCTGCATTTTTACTGCAATTACAACGTCTACGTCTCAAAAAACGCTGTGACCGGGCAGGGAATCCCCATTTATCTGAGCTTGCAAGGCGTGCAGCCGTTTTATTACGTTTTAGAGGGCTATGAGGTTCCGGATATCATGACTTCCGGGCTGTGTTGGACTGTTTGCGGCCAAAGCCTGCCCGATACGGCAAAGTTTGAAGAGACGGTCGATATGCATGCCGTCGTTTCTTACAATGCCGATATGAAAAAGATCTGCACAGCAACCCTGTCCTCGGCAGAGCTTGAATTTTTGCATGACTATGCAGACGTTTATGCGTACGATGGGCGCTACTATCTGCGTATGGGGACGGATATCCTCTATCCCATCATCAACGAGGACTTGATCGGCTGCATCGAGCAGGCAAGAGTGCCGGAATGATCATGCCGACATATCAGAAAAAAAGGAGATACATATGATATACAGAAACGGAATCAAGGAATACGGCCTGATGGGCGTGCTGTTCGGAATACCCATGGGAGCGATGTTCGGTCTGAAATATCTGAGCTTGCTGACCGGCATTATTTCGGGCGTTTTGTGCGGATTTTTGTTTGCGTTTTTGATGTTTCTTTTTGTGAAATATCAAGAAAAAAAGTTTGATAAAAAGCGCGAGCAGATCGCAAAGGAAAGAAAAATCATCTGCGATGGAGGAGCCACCGTCAACGGAAACGGCGGTTGGATGTTTTTTACCGAGCAGGGGCTTGAATTCTATCCCCATAAGATCAACCTTTCCACAAAAGAGATCATGATCCCGATGCAGTCTATCGCATCGGTCAAAACCTACAGAAATCAGATCCTGGTCAGCGCAAATAACCAAGTCGTCGGAATCGTTGTTTCGCACAACAAGGAGTGGAAAAAACAGATCGACGATGCTATTGCGAAGTAAAGAAGGGCGGTAAACATATGACAAAGCAAGAGGTATTACAGGGTGCGCTTGCCCTCAACGGTGACGGTAAAAAATATACCGTGACGGTTGAAGGCGATACCATAACCATACAATCAAAGTATTCCGCCAATGCGACGGGTACAAGAAAGGGTACGTTTCAATGCTCCGCGCATCTGCATGACGATCAAACGTATGTGGAAACGCACAAGTCGCATGACGGCGGCAGAAGCACGCTTGGCAAGTCGGTCAAGGTGCAAAAATCCATTTCGTTTACCTTCGGAGGGGACAATGACGCAATCGAGGTGGAAAAGGAAAGCTTCAATTCCGAGGATCTGAAAAGGGTTTTAAGGGATTATCTGAGCTCTTGCGGTTACGTGAGAACCAATCAAGGCTTTTGGAAAAGATTATTTGGGAAATAAGATACCAAACGGAGAATTTTATGAATTTGATCCCTGTTCAGAATAAAAACAGCCTGTCCTACTGGTGTTCCTGGCAGGCTCAGAATATTGTAGCTGTTATGAAAGGGGATGCTGAACGCGGTGCGCGCGATATGCTTGATCAGGCCTTGGTGTTTGACAAGGGCGGTTACGTGCATCAATACAGTGCGGTGCGGGGCGAGATGTATTTTCTGCTGGACGACGGTTGGGACGTGGATTTCGGCATAACTCCCGAGCATAGTGCAGATCGCTTCGGTTCCTTGGTTGTAAGCGAGCAGAAATTCCCTTGCGTCAAGGGAATGCCGCCCGATCAACGGCTTTACGTGATCAATCAAACGGTCAGGTCGTACGGTTGGAAGGGACTGGGGCTTTGGGTAGCGGCACAGAGGAGTGCCGAGGATTATCAAGCGCCTTTTTCCGAGCGCGATCTTGCTTACTGGCAGGAGCGCATATTGTGGTGCCGCCATGCAGGTGTGGAATACTGGAAGGTGGACTGGGGCGCACATGCCAATGATAACGCTTTTCGCAAGGCCTTGACCGAACTGGCACAGCAGCTTTATCCCGCATTGATCATAGAACACGCGACCTGCATGCTTCCCTTGAACGCCTGTGAACACGACGATCCCGGACTGCAGGGAAGATACGCGGGCGAGGATCGCGTCAACGCGCTTGCAAAGGATGCCGTGACATTTGCCGAGGTATTCCGAAGCTATGACGTGTTGGGTGTGTTGAGCATTCCCACCACGCTGGATCGTCTGTCCTGTTTACTTCCAATCGCCAAGGGATATATAAACGGGGAGGATGAGTGCTATATCAGCGCAGCGCTGGGGTGTTCCATGGGTGTGATGCGCAGTCATTATGATTCCGACAAGATATGCGAGGTGGGGGATGATCGCACGTGGCGTCTTGAAGAGGTCACGGCCGCTTTGCATTGGCAACGGATCGCGCCGCCCTTTATCGGTATGCAGACCGAGAGCAGCAAAGAGATCTTATTTGACGAGCAGTATTTTGAGCATGGCTCTACGTGGTATGGGAACGTGTACGGAAAGCTCGTCCGTCAAGGCGCGCCTGCCGTCATCGCACGCAATCTTTCGGTCAGCTCGGTTTGGACAGAAGGCGAGATCAAGCCATACGTGGTCGCCTCTTTGCATCCGAACGGGGCATACAGCGTCAGTGTGCAGCCTCGCATGATCAACGGTACGCGCCAATATCCCGAGGCCCGTGTACATTGCAGCATTCCGAGCGGTGTAACTGCTATAGGCTTACTGGGTGTTGGCTGCGATATTGTCCTGCACTTGCCGGCACAACCCAAAAGGGTGTACGTGCAGAGCTTGCTTGGCGACAGGGCTTTTGCATTGCCCACCGAAATGCAGGGAACCGAAATCACGGTCACCAAGGAATATGCAGAAAGCATCTTCGGTGCAACCGACCGAAGCGCACCCGCGCTGGTATTGCTTGTGAAGTATTGATTTCATAAATGGGTTCTGAAAGAAGGAGATGCGTTAACAACTTGATTCAGGCTTTGTTATACTTATTCTCATTGTGTCCGTAAATGATCCTTTTGTTATTACACCTCATCGGGCAACGAAGCAAACAGGATGCGCATGATAAGCCGTCCCCACAGGGGAAGGGGCGCCTCGCTGCGTAGCAAAGCGAGGGGAAGGGGTTGACTGAATAAATGGGGCAAGTGAATCATTATCAGAAGTGGCTATCTTCAAAAATCATTTACTTTCCCGATCTCTTTGCGCTGCCCCTTCCCCTGTGGGGACGGCTTTTGTGCGCACATCCTTTCTGTTTTGATAACAAAACAAGTGTCTTCATAGAAAAAGAGGCTGTGTCAAGTCGTTGACACAGCTCCTTTTGTTATTTGTTTCGTTATTTCTCAGATGTCTGAGTCTTTTCCTGTCCCAGCTTGCCCCAGAATTTAAAGGTAAACGTCCAAGCCGTTGCCGCTGCAACGACTAAGAAATACCGCACAGCACGCGCTGCCATGTGACCGCCGAAGACAGCATCCAGGATCGGCTTTGTACCTTCCTTGACCAGCATGACGATGCCAAGACCGATGCCGAGCTTGAGCAGCTGCGCCCACCACACGGCGCGTGTGTCATAGTGTGTGACCTTGTCGTCCACCAAGCGAAACACAAGCACGCCAAGCACGCAGCCAAGCATGGTATAGGCGTTTTTGAGCGCGGAATTGTAATTGCCGATATTCTCCTCGAAAAACACGTCCTCGGGGAAGGGATAGACGTACAAAAACACCAGAAACGCCACGATCACCATGAGCATCACACCGATCACGATGTAGATCACGTAAGGGTATTTCTCGTTGAGCCTGAGCAACAGATCAAAGCCCACGATCAGCACAAGCGCGACTGCCATGGAAACCAGCACGTCCTGCGGAGTATGTACACCCAGATACAGGCGCGAAAAGGGAACTAAGACCACGCCCACCATGCAAAGGATCTTTACCCAAAGCTTTTTGGAGGAAACACCCAGCGCACCCAGCATGCCAACGCTGTTTTGCGTGTGACCGCTTGGGAAGGAATAGCCGCTTGCGCCCTCTCTTGCCGATTCCACAATGGTGAAATTCGGATCCTTTACCCACGGACGCGGGACGCGGAACACCATTTTCAGAAACTGATTGATCACAATGCCCGAAAAGCTGACCAGCAGCACAAGATAGCCGTCGCGCTTGTTACAGCACCAGATCAGAAACAGACCAAGCGCCAAGAAAAAGGTCTCCTCGCCCACAAACGTGATGGCCTGCACAATAAAATCCAATACGGGATTGCGGATGCCTTCCAAAAAATACAGAACTTCCATACAAAGCCCCTTTCATTTTGATGCATTCAGTATATCATATCGTGAAAGACGTGTCAAGCAAAAAAGGTACACATTTGCATAATACATAAACAATATTGACAAAACAAAGAAATTATGATATGATACTTTTATAAAAAATGGTATTTAAAGAGCTTAGTGAAATTCGCGCGCGTAACAGTGGTCTTGGATCATTCCCGGTTGCAGATAATGGAATTACTCAAAATAGAACTCAGGAAAGGATTATTTATTGACATGAAGAAATTAGCCGCCCTATTAATTATACTTGCTTTAGGATCGACCTTTGTGGGTTGCCAAAACGGTATGCAGGACGATCCCCATTCGTCGGATCAGTCGACAAACATCGAAACCTCTCAACCTGTAAAAAATGAAGTATTTTTGCAAAGCGAGGTGATCGAAACCACGCCCTACGGAACGACGCGCTATCAAATGGAGTACGATAGCATGGGACGACTGATTACGCAAACAGTCTATGCTGACGGTCAAGATCCGTCAGTTTATACATATACGTATGATGCGTTTGGATATTTGAATAGCGATACGCGGACGGGGAGCATTGAATATGCCGAGCAATGGGAAAACGATGAAGATGGAAGAATACTGTCCGGAAGTGTTGTTATCAAATCCTCTTTTGGTACAACAAAAACTTCCTACACATACCAATACGATGAAAACGGTCGCGTTTCCGTTTACACACGGACCAGTGAAGCCGGAGAAATTACACAAAAGAAAGAGTACGAATATATAGATTCCAATGGCAGTTATTCTGTCACAGAAACCGGTGCAGGCATGCCAACACAAACAACGACATATATGATAGATCCCCAAGGAAACCTCGTGGAGCAAACCACAAAATCAGGGGATCGGGAAATCTCTCAAATCAAATATGATGCATACGGAAACGTTATCCAATCGGTCGCCAACGGCGTTGTCACCAAATCGGAAAACATCTATGACCGGGAATTGCTGACACAAGTCAAGGTATTTGACGAAGAAGGAAACCTTATGCAACAAAGAGTAAATACTTATGACCAAAATAATATGCTTGTATTGTCTGTGATTACCGATGCGTCGGGAACGGTTATCAGCCAAACCGAAATAAAATATACCTTATGCGTAATCGAACAAGAATAATTATCCTTGTTGGAACGTGCCTTTGCTTGCTTGCATGCTTCGCATGTCAGACACATCCGGAAAGCAATACACCCCCGATCACGGAAACTACCGAGTCCGAAAACGAGCATCCTTTACTCGTGCAGTCTTTAGATGCGAATGAGATTGGTGTTCCGTATGAAAAGCTCTCTCCAAAGGCAAGAGTTCCTTGGGATTTGTGCTTATATCAGGATTATCTGTATGTTGGGGCAGGAGATTATGATGCCAACCTTTCTCCAAAGGTATTTCAAAGATATCACACAGAGAACGGCGCATGGGAAAGCTGTGGTAAGGTTTATGATGAGCAAATTCATCGCTTTATTGAGATTGGCGATCAATTATGTGTTCCGGGGGCAGATCCTTTGGGAGATTGGTCCAAAGGCAATTACTATATTCTGCAACAAGATGCTTTTTCCTTGTACAGAGTCATTCCGAATGCGATTCATACTTTTGATATAGTTGAATACGACGGAAAGCTGTTTGTGGGAAACGGTGTTTCTGCCGGTAAATATCCGGTTGAAGTATCGGAAGTCGGGAGTGATTCGTTTACACAGGTGATCTTTTATAAGAATGATCACGCTCTTGATACTCGAGCATTTACAGAAATCCGAGTGTACGATTTCTTTGTTTGTAATGATACTCTATATGCCTTCTTGACATTGGATGCGGAGCGTTCTGTTTACCGTTATGAAAACGGTGCATTTGTTTATGATAATCTGTGGACGTATAAGCTTGTTTGGGTTCGGGATGAAATTCATGTCCCGATTTGGGCAAAAGTCTCTCATAACAATACCGTATATTTGACCACGGGACTATTGTATGCGACGAACGATTTGAATACTTTTACCGCTATAGATGTTGGCAATACACAACGGATCACAGACATTCTTGTATATGATGACGTTGTCTATGCTTTGGGATATTGCAAGCTTGACACGGGGATATATGAAAATCGAATATTCAGATTATCGGAACAGCAGGCTGTCTTGGTTGCATCATTCCAAAAACAAGCTCCTGCCATATCCTTTGCCCGTGATGAATCCATGTGGTATTTCGGATTGTCAGCCCCTGCGGCGGGTTGCATTATATCTGCAAGTATTGAATAAAACAAAAAGGAGTACCAACATGGACTCATACAAATCTGCAAAAAAGCGCGCCATTGAGGCGTACCCTGCTTTGAAAAAATACCGCAGAGAACGAATGCTTCGCATTCTTGGAAAGTGGTTGCTTTGGAGTTTGCCGGTTTTAGCTTTAGCTGTGTATATGTGCATCCGTTATGCACACGTGGCAATCCCTTTAATCGGTGCCGGGCTACTTTTGGTCGTGTTTTGGCGCATTGTTGCTCCGTTGCATAATTTCAAAAGATTTCATGGAAAGATTACCAAACTGACCGCTATAGTCAAGCGTGTCAAAGCCAATAACGGATGGGTAATCGTTCCTACGGCACTCACAGACAGCGTCGTGTTGGTGGTCACGATACAACTCCCAAACGGAAAGACACGCAATGTCGAGGTCAATTCGCGTTATGAGGAGGTGCTGGAGGTTGGGAACGAGCTGATCTATCTGCCCGGACTTGTACATCCCATCCATTTAACTCCGGGACTCCGAAACATTTGCCCCTGCTGCGGTGACCTGGTCACAAAGGAATTTGACCATTGCCCCGGATGTGGAAAGAAAAATGTTTATTGCGAGAATGCTTGAATAGATGTGCTACAATAAATAAGGGGAGATTATTTTACACATTAAACAATTATCTTACGATTATCACTTTTTTAATATGTGTAACAGGGGACGTTTCTCTGTTACATCATTTCAAGAGTTCAAGAAAATTTCGCGCGTGTAACGGGAGATATCTAAATGAAAAAAGAATTGAAATTCTACACCGCTTTGCCGTTGTATATCATGACTACTTGCTTGATGTGGGGGATGACATTGGGCATGCTTTACTTCATTGTGATTTCCTATGATGCTTCTTTTGAGTGGTGGTTATTGGTGATTCTCCTATATGGTGGATCAATCGGTTTGTCGATCGGGCTTTATCCCAGACTCGTGTCTAAAATACACTTAGACGAAACAGGCATCAGAAAAACAGTTTTCAGAAAAAGTAGAGCACAATTTATAAATTGGGAAGATGTTCAAGACGTGCAAGTTTTGACTCGTCCCAACGGATATGCGTATCTTCTTGTTTCTGACAGAAAAATAGCATGCAAAAGCTTTGAAGAAGTTCTTAAAGAAAAGAATATCATCTATTTTACGTACAATGAAAAAGCCGTAGAATTTATGCATGATCAGATTCCGGATATAGTCCTGAAACTGTAGCCGGTGACGCTTTTCTGTTACAACTCAAATCCAAGCCCCAAGGCAAGCATCCGCTCGCCTTGGGGCATTTTTCTCAAAAACCTTATGACTTAAAACAGCATAACTCTTGACATCTGACCTTGAAAAAGATATAATAAACGTATAGAAAATTATGGAGGTATTTACCATGAGAAAATTCCCGATCGGCGTTATCGTCGAATCCTTCAGAACAGATACGGCAACCGCGATCAAGACCGCGGCTGAAATGGGCGTGCAGGGCCTGCAGATGTACTGCACCTACGGTGAGCATGCGCCCGAAAATATGAGCAAGCAGCAAAGACGCGAGCTGCTCGATATGGTCAAGTCCTACGGTCTTTGCTTCTCCGCTATCTGCGGTGACCTTGGTATGGGCTTTGGCAATCCCGAAAAGAACCCCGAGTGCATTGAAAAGTCCAAGCGTATTCTGGAGCTTGCAAAGGA
This sequence comes from Eubacteriales bacterium, assembly GCA_045606685.1. Lineage (GTDB taxonomy): Bacteria > Bacillota > Clostridia > Oscillospirales > CAG-272 > SVQP01. Next base: position 2,415 of record JAZUSJ010000221.1, on the reverse strand, counting down.
GCTGGAGACCGATATCGTGACCACCCACATCGGTGTTGTTCCCGAGGATCCGAACCACCCCAGATATGCCATCATGCAGGCTGCTTGCTCCGAGCTGGCTGCGTTTGCGGACAGCATGGGCTCTCATTTCGCCATTGAAACAGGCCCCGAGACCAGCGCCGTGCTCAAGAAGTTTTTGGATTCTCTTGGCTCTCGCGGTGTTGCGGTCAACCTGGACCCCGCAAATCTGGTCATGGTATCTGCCGACGATCCCGTCCAGGCTGTGCATAACCTCAAGGATTATATCGTACATACCCACGCCAAGGACGGCATCATGCTGCACCGCGGCAATCCCGAGTATATTTACGGTGTCGTGCATCCCGTTCCTCAGGAGTTCCAGGGTATTCAGTATTTTGCAGAAGTACCGCTCGGCACGGGTGGCGTATATTTTGAAACCTACCTGCAGGCGCTGGACGATATTGGCTACAAGGGATTTTTGACCATCGAGCGCGAGTGCGGTGACAATCCCAGAGGCGATATTCAGACCGCGATCGACCACCTGACGGGCATTATGGGCAAATAAGGAGCACGACATGAAGATTTCCGTCAGCTCGTATTCCTACTATCAGGCCATTCGTGACGGCCGCCTGACGCTGGAGCAGACCATTGACAAGGCGCACGAAATGGGCTTTGAGGCCATTGAATTCTTGGATATGCCGGGAGAAACCCAGGCCGACAGACTTGCGTTTGCAAAGCAGCTCAAAGAGAGAGCAGAGGCACTCGGTATGACCATCAATGCCTATACCATTGGGGCAAATCTGTACCATGATACCGCTGCTGCAAATCAGGCCGAGGTGGATCGTATGAAGGCGCAGGTGGACGTTGCCGTAGCCCTTGGCTGCTCGGTCATGCGCCACGACGTTTGCTATGCAACGACCAAGCAGGGCAACGGACGCAGCTTTGGACTCATGCTGCCCACCATTGCAGACAACGCACGCAAGATCACCGAGTACGGTGCGCAGTGCGGCATCATCACCTGTACCGAAAACCACGGCTATATTGCGCAGGATTCCTATCGCGTCGAGCAGCTGTTCAACGCGGTGGCACACGATAACTACGGACTTTTGGTGGACGTGGGCAACTTTGTCTGCGCGGACGAGGATAACGTGACCGCAGTATCGCGCGTCGCGCCCTATGCCGTTCACGTACACGCCAAGGATATGTATAAATCCACCGAGCCCAAGCCCGGCTACGGCAAAACGCGCGCATGCAACTATTTTGCAGGTGCTGCGGTGGGTGAAGGGGACTGCAACGTAGGCAAGTGCATTGAGATCATCAAGAACACAGGCTATAACGGCTATTTTTCCATCGAGTTTGAGGGTACCGAGGATTGCTATGCCGCAATCGCAAGAGGCTATGAAAACCTCAAGCGCTTTCTGTCTTAAATTGTGAGCAGTAGGTTTATCATCGACCACGACCTGCATCTGCACTCGCAGCTCTCGCTCTGCTCAAACGATCCCAAGCAGACTGCCGATGCACTGCTTGCTTACGGTGAGCGCGAGGGACTTTCGCACATCTGCGTGACCGATCACTACTGGGACGAAAACGTGCCGGGAGCGAGCGGCTGGTATGCTGCGCAAAATTTTGCGCACGTATCGCAGATCCTGCCGCTGCCCCGGTCGGATGCCTGCAGCTTTCACTTTGGTTGTGAGATCGATATGGACAGGCTTTTGACACTCGGCATCTCGGATAAGACGATAGATGCGTTTGAGTTTATCATTGTACCGACAAGCCATTTGCACATGTCCGGTTTTACCATCCCGCCCGAGGATACCTCGGTTGCGCGCAGGGCAGTGCTGTATATGCAGCGCAACCACGCGCTCTTGGATATGGATCTGCCGTTTGAAAAAATGGGTCTGGCGCATTTTACCTGCAGCCTGATGGCAAAGAATTGCGAGGGCAGCCGCGACGATATCCTCAACGCGATCACCGATGCGGAATATGCCGAGCTGTTTGCCCGCGTGGCAAGATCGGGCATGGGCGTGGAGCTGAATATGCCCTTGACCGATCCGCAGAGCGCGGATACCATGCGCCCTTACCGTATTGCAAAAGAGCAGGGATGCAAATTCTACCTCGGCTCGGATGCGCATCATCCCAAGGCACTTGATGCCGCACGAGCCCGCCTTGAGGCCGTGATCGATGCGCTGGATTTGCGCGAGGAGCATAAATTCAAGCCGTTTGGTTAGTTTTATAGAAATTTCATAGGAAAACGCCACCGCACGCGGTGGCGTTTTGTCGAAAACAGAGAAAAAGATTCCACACTCTTGACAAACACAATACTTCGTGATATGATGTATTACATGAAAGGGGGTATTACATGGATATTCAACTCAAACGCGGCATGCTGGACGTTTGCGTCTTAGCAACCATCAAAGA
>JAZUSJ010000220.1:0-18068 GCA_045606685.1 Eubacteriales bacterium | reverse complement strand
TGTCCTGAAACGAGCAAATTCCTGCTGCTTTTGTTTATATACAGTGGTGAGAGAGCGGTGAAATGGGAACCCCCACCACCGCAACCGCTTCTCTCATTTCAAAGCAAAATGCTTTGAAACTCGCTCCGCTGCGGTCTTCTCGCTGCGGAGCGCAGTTGACCGAGGCACGAGGGAAACAAGTGACGCGGTTGCGGTGGTAGGGGTTCCCATATGGACGCTCTTTCACCAAGAGCAGAACGTGAAAAAGCCACCACGTATGTGATGGCTTATTTCATTTGTCTCCGCTATTTCCGCAGCCCCATAAATTCTCCCTTTTTATTTTTGTTGCTTTAGTTTTGGGTGATGCGAATGTCATCCACATCAAAGCAGGTCCATCCGCGTGCAATGAGATGGATCTCACGGTCGGCGGTGACCAATGCATCGGTCACGTCGAGCAGCAGAGCACCGCTTGCATCCATCAGCTTGACCGCGCGCATGTACGTGTAGTTACTTGCCGGATATGTGCCTTGGTCGCCAAGCTCCGCATAGCAGAGCAGCGCGTCATTGACGAAAATATTGATTCTGTCGCCGTTGTCTTCAATTCTGAAGGTGTTGAATTCGTTCCCTAACGCAAGATCAAAGAATACGGATTGCGAGGCGACCTTGTAGCTGTCCCCCTCGGGCAGGTATTGCTTGATCGCAATACGTACACCGTTTTCGGTGGGATAGAGCATGATGCCGCTGCCGCCAACCAAGCGATTGGTATCCTCGTCGTGATGCGCCAGCCTGCGATCCGCGCTGCGTACCGCAATACCGCCAAGACGCTCCGAGGGGCCTCCTACGGTTTCGCTGCTCAGAAGTCGCCAATCTAACGAAAGGGTATAATCATCGGTGAGCGCACCGTCCTTGAGGCCGGCAACAAAATAGGCAGTATTACGCAAAAAGCGATTGCCGTCCTGTTCGGTGACCGTAGCTGCCGGGCGACCGATCTCGGTGTAAAGCGAGAACAGTACGCTCCAGATATCTCCGAAAGCTCCGCCTAACTCCGTGGAGCCTGTTGCCAGATCCTCGAAATCGCAGACGTTTGTATAGACGGTAGGTGCGATCTTGATAAAGGCACAAACGGGATAGGTTTGGTTCCCAAGCGTGGCGGTGCCGTTGAGCACGACCTCACCGGAAACGGACGTATCAACCTGTCCTTCCCACGTGACCTGTGCGCTTGTGCGGAATCCATTGTCCATCAGAATGTCAACATAGGAGGGAAGAGCATACGCTTTGCCAACCGAGGTGTAACCCCATACGTCAAGCGCCTTGAGTACCCGGGGTGCAGAGTCCTTTGCATCATATTTCACGGTTTGCTCCCCGTACGTGGGGCCGAGAATGGGCGTGTTGGTTGAAGGATCAACGGCGATCAGACCGTACGTTTCATCGAAAATCACCTTGTCAATGGTCATTTGTACACCCTGAACAACACCGCCGCCCGTGACGTGTGCAGCGATCCAAAGTCCGCCGTCAGGGCCTTGGAAGATCGAGTTATGACCGCATTCACGGTATTTGTCCTGGTGCAGGTAGTAGCCGTCCTGATATTTGCCACCGTAGAAGTCGCAGCGCTCTTGGCTCATGGCACCGTACATGGGATTTTCGTACATGGTCCAAGGGCCGTTGATATCTTCCGCCACAGCAACACCGATCTCGTATCCTCTTGCCCAGGTGGAGTAGAAGCAGTAGTAGCGTCCCTCGTGCTTGAGTACGTAAGGTCCTTCAAAGCCGACGTTGGGACGTTCAGCATTCCATGCATCGGAATCGGGGATGGGGGAGATGATTTGCTTGACAGAGGACAAGAACTGCAGATTTTCAAGATCGAATTTTGCCATCCATATGCCCGAGGCAAACAGATAGATCTGTCCGTCGTCATCGGCAAACAGGTGGGCATCGTTGCCAAGTGCCAGCGGAGCGTTGGGATTCATGATCGTGTACGGACCTTCGATGCTGTCAGCCACAGCAAACAAAAAGCCGTGGTTGCTTCCGTCCAGGGCGCTGCAGTTGACAGTGACATAATACTTCCCGTTGTGCGCAAACAGCTCAGGAGCCCAGAAGCGTTCGCTGTACCATTTGTTTTCGGACTGATCGGGGGTTTTGACAATATAATCAATAAAATCCCAATGCAAAAGATCGGTGGATCTGTACAGCGGAACACCCTTGGTGCGGTCAGCCTGGTTTTCTTCCATGCCGTAGGGCGGGAGCGTGCCGGTCATATACCAAGCGTCGTCAACTCTGAGAATAAAGGGATCACGAACGTGATCTACGCCGCTGTTGTTTGCATAGCTCAAGGGGTTTGCCCACGTAAAGCTTTCTGTGTCGGGGGTAGGATCAATGGGCTCGGTCATTACGGGCTCGGTTGTGCTTTCAAGCTCGGTCACGCTTTGTGTACCTCCTTGTGTGGATTCAAAGGGATCGGTGAGTGGTGGCTTTTCCTGCGGTGTGCAGGAGCAGAGCAGCGCAAGTGCCAACGTGCTTATCAGCAGGGCCTTGATGAATGAACGAAAATGAGGATTTGCTTTTTGCCGAAAAAGTTTCATTGTTTGTCCTTTCTGCGTATGTGTTACACTGATCAATATTTGCAAAAGCGATTGACTGGCGTGGAGTTCTATGGTATTATTATATCATACGCACATCTTGACGCATAGAACATTATTGCGGAAATACAAAGGAAAATATACGAAAATTGTTATGGATGAAATTTTGAAATATCTCAATCATCGCCCGGACGGCATTCCCGAGCGTATTCACTCTTATATGGGAACAGGGCAAAGCTGGCTGCCATGTTACGTGGAGTCCATGGGGATCAATGCTCAGGGAGAGCGTTTTTTTACCGAACGAAGCGGCTACGATACGTTTTTCGTTTGTCTGACGCAGCTTGGGGAAGGATCGGTACGCTGTAACGGTCATGCGTACACCCTGCGGGGACAGGATCTGCTGATCCTGGATTGTATGGAGCCGCATTACTACTGTACCCAAACGCCCGTATGGCAGTTTCTGTGGATCCATTTCAAGGGATACGGATGTCGGGAGCTGTTCAGAAAGGTGTGTCCGGAGGGGATCTTTTATCTGCATCTGGAGCAACCCGAGCCGATATATACGCTGTATCAGCAGCTTGTGCCGTTACTTATGAATCAGACGGTGGCAGATGATCTGCGCGCCTCCGAGCTTTTGGGATCGTTTCTGCATACGGTTGCGGGGTATGCATTATGGGGAGAGGCGCAGCGTATGCCGCTGCCGATTGAGCGAACCGTGGCGTATTTGCAACAGCATTATCAAGAGAATATTTCTGTGGGAGTGCTTGCCGAGCGTGAAAATTACAGTGTATATCACTTTACCAAGCTGTTTGCCAGATATACGGGGCAAACGCCTTATCAGTATATCCTTTCCTTACGCTTGAGAGGTGCGCAGCAGATGCTTGTAACCACAAATTATTCTGTAGAAGAGATCAGTCGATTCAATAATTTTTCAAGCTGCAGTCGGTTCATCGCCTATTTTGTGAAGCACTTTGGGGTGACGCCGTTGCAGTATCGGAAAAACGCCTCGTTTGCGTCTTTATAAGAATCAAAATTGCATAAAAGAGCAACACGGCAATCTTTCCGTGTTGCTCTCATTTTGTAATCAGTCCTCAACCAGTCTGGGACAGCTCTGGCCTGCCTTGTAGGCGGCAATGTACTGCTTCATCCACTGATAGTAAAGGTCACCGTGGCCGCCCTCCATGGGCTCGATGTCGCGGCTGTATTCCTGGTTGTAGTTGTCAACGAACGCGGTCTGTCCGTCCACGATAAAGCGCTGGGCAGTCCATTCGTTCCACCATGTCAGCGTCACCACCTTGGGATGGATGCGGAAGGCCTCCTTCCACTGATTGTAGAAGAATTTGCCGCCGTTTCTGCCGTGTGCGGTAGGCATGGACATATAGGTTTCCTGCGATGCAACCGCAACCGAGATCTGCTCAACCACTCCGTCATTTTTATAGGCGGTATTTCTGTTATTTATGTTCAAAAATCTCCAGCACGGCTCATTGGTAAGTCCCCACATATGCCGCACGGTAAAGAGATCGGAGCAGGGGAATGCATCGGTGCTTTGCGTGTAGATCATAAAGGGCTTGCCCTCCCAGTAAACAAAGCAGTCGGCCCATGGATTATTTTCGGTATAGTAGCGGTCGTAAAGTGCCTTGATCATAGGCCCCTCGGATGCACCGCACCAAGCCACGATGTAGGGCGTGCGGTAGCCTTGGGCGCGCAGCTCAAGCGTAGCGCGGCAAAGCGTATCCAACGGATCAAACATCCATACCTTGCCCATGGCGGTATTGGAAATGTATCCGTCATTTGCGTTGGTGTAGTCCAGAATGATAAAGTCCACGTCAGCCTCGCCCAAAAGGATGAGATTGTTCTTGGCCGCCTCGATATCGGTGGAGCGGTAATAGCCCTGCGCGGGCTTTGCCCAGTAGTGGAATGCGTGGACTGCCCCCCAGTCCTTTTTGCCCTCGAGTACCTCGGTAATATTATTGAAATCGGTGACCGGCTTACTTCCCGTGCCAAGGATGCCGTCAAACCATACCGAGTAGCAAATACTGACAAGGTCGGTCTTGTCTGTCATATCAAGGCCGGGCTTTACGCCCTCGTCGGGAACTGCAGTGATCACGGTTTCCACGCGCTTCTCCTCCTTTTGACATGCATATATGTTGAGATTGTCGATCACGCTGCTGCCCATATGGGTAAAGAATACGAAATAATCACCTGCATAGTGGCTCATGTCGTTGGCAGTTTGTGCTACGGCTTGGCCGTTTGCATCGTAGACGGTAAGCGTTTGGTCGTTCATGCTTGTCTTCAGCAGCAGCTGACGCGCACCGCCGTCATAGACACCGTAAATAAACGTGTCATAATTCTCCGTGCAAACAATATCCACGTGCTGCATATCGGCAAATCCCTTGGGGATCTTGACTGAGGCAAAGCCCGCAGGCCAGCCTCCGCCCGTGCCGCCGATGACTGTGATCACGTCGTTTTGCGAAAAAGAGAACCAAAGGCCATCACCGGGTGCATCCGGGATCTTGCCCGAATAATTGGAAACGTAGCAGCCGATAAAGGTGGAGATCCAGGTGTGCGTGCCTGTGGCTGCAGGGTTGGATGCAAAGCTCTTGATGTCCAAGGAGAGCTGGATCTGAAGGTTTTCCTTGACCGAGGCGGGTACTGTGGGTGACCAGGTAGACCAGCCGTTTCCGTATTTTTCACCGTCGTGAATAAAATGCATTTGCCCGTCAATGATGGTGGCGAGGCCGGCGTCACGGTAGGCGATCTTGCCGTCCGCGGTCTTGTCACCGTCGTCAAAGTTGACAGAAAGCAGCGTGGCAACACCATGCTCGGTGCCGTCAACTGTCTGCCCGACCTTTTGCGCGTCAAAGCCCTCGACCGAGATCTCCTTTTCCTCCTTGACGTAGGTCATGCCGGGATAGTAGTCGATCTCGCCCTGCTCGGGAGGCGCATCGGTTTCTGTTTCGGAATCGGGTTCCGGATCGGTTTCGGTTTCGGTTTCGGGATCGGTGCTGTCAGGCGCTTGCGTTGTTTCTTGGGTATCCGTATCCTGTGTGTCGGGCGGAGTACATGCCGCAAAGGGCAGCAACATGCAAAACGCGAGCGTCAGAAGCAAAACTCGTTTCAGGGTGTGTTTCATGGTGAGCATCCTTTCACTTTTATTCTGTATTCATTATACCCGATAGGAAGATATTTGTCAATGTATAAAAATCATGTACAAGATGTAAAACCTGTCGGATTGCTCTTGACACGCAGGATTTCTTCGCGTATAATGAAGAAAATAGTTCGAAAAGAAACCAAAAAGGAGATCGTATGCATTATTCGGAATGGCTGGGGAAGATGTATACCCTGAGTCAATATTTAGAGGAGTGTATTGCACCCGTGTGCAAGGAATACAATCTGAACAGCACTGAGATGACCGTGCTTTTGTTTTTGCACAACAATCCGGACAAGGACACAGCCAAGAATATCATTGAATACAGTCGCATGGCCAAGGCGAATATTTCCAAGGCGGTGGAGCATCTGATGCGGCGCGACCTGGTGGTGCGCATACGTGATACGCAGGACAGACGCGTGTTTCATCTTTGCCTGACCGAAACTGCCGAGCGGATCATGCCTGACCTGCATGCCGCGGCAGAAACCTACCTGCGCGGTGTTTTTGCAGATTTTTCTCCCGAGGAGCTGCGCGCATTCAATGCCTTTAACAATCGCATCGCGGAGAATGCAGAGCGAAGATTGCAAAAAAAGTGACAAATAGAATTCCCGTCATTGACAAATGGCGGGGATTTTGCTATAATGTGGGTGATAAATCTCAAATACCAAAGGAGAGAAATTTATGAAAGAACTGCATCTGATCTGTAACGCACATCTGGATCCCGTTTGGCAATGGGACTGGAACGAGGGCGCTGCTGCTGCGCTGGCAACCTTTTATTCGGCTGCTGAGCTGGCGGATGAATACGATTATATTTTCTGCCACAACGAAGCACTCTTGTACGAGTGGATCGAACGCTACGATCCCGCGCTGTTCTCCCGCATCAAGGAATTGGTAGCTGCAGGTAAGTGGCATATTATGGGCGGCTGGTATTGCCAGCCCGACTGCACCGTGCCGAGCGGTGAGGGCTTTGTGCGCCAGATTGAAACGGGACTTACGTATTTCAAGGAAAAGTTCGGTGTGCGTCCTACAACTGCGGTCAACTTTGACTCGTTTGGCCACACGCAGGGATTGGTACAGATCCTGAACAAGACCGGATACGACAGCTATATCTTCTGCCGTCCGCTCAAGCCCATGATGGAGCTGCCGCACATGTTCTTTGAATGGAAGGGGCTTGACGGTGTAAGCTCGGTCAAGGCTGCGAGATTTGAGGATGATACCATTTATTGCTCCGAGCTTGGAAATGCAGTCAACGCAATCAAGAGAAAGATGCGTCCTTGGCAGGACGAGGACGTGGCGTTTGCCCTGTGGGGCATCGGTAACCACGGCGGCGGCCCCTCCAGAAAGGACCTCTTTGAGATCGGTCAAATGATAAAGGAGGAGCTTGGCAACGGTGTGCGCATCATGCACTCCACGCCCGAGCAGTTCTTTGCCGCTGCAACTCCGACCGCAACCGTGGATGATGCGCTGGAGCCCTGCTTTGTCAAGTGCTATTCCTCGGTCAGCACGCTCAAGCGCAGATATGCAAGCCTGGAGGATGCGCTGCTGATGACAGAAAAGATCTGCGCACGCGCTGCGATCGAGACCGATTTTGAATACGATAAGGCTGCCATGGACGAAGCCCAGCGCATCATGGCCATGGTTCAGTTCCACGACGTGCTGTCGGGTACAAGCATTCTTGAAGGCAACGTATCCGCGCTGCGCAAGGCCGATTACGCGCTGGAGATTCTGGACGAGCAGTTCTCGCGTGCATTCTTTAAGCTGTACGAGGGCTGGACGCGCGGTGCAGGCGGGGAATTCCCGTTTGCCGTATTCAATCCGCATCCTTACGAGATCGACGGTGTGTTCGATTTGGAAATGCTGATCATGGATGCGATGGACGCAAGAGATCCCAAGATGTATGCGCTCGAGGTGCGTGATGAGCACGGTGTTTGCGTTTCTCAGCTGACCAAGGAAAGCTCTACGATCAATATGGACAGAAGAAAGAGAGTCACGGTTCGTGCAAAGCTCAAGCCGATGTCGCTGAGCAGATTTGACGTCAAGATTACCAAGGTGGATCGCGTGCCCGTGGACAAGACGCCGCAGACGCACTTTGAGATAGGCAACCAAAAGATCGATTTCTGCTCCGAATGCGGCTGCCTTGCAGGCTTTGAGGTAGACGGCAAGCAGTATCTTGGCGGCGGTGCGTTCGCGCCCGTGATGTTTACCGATAATGCCGATCCTTGGGGCTGGTGGCTCAAGACCATCAGCAACGAGCAAAAGGCGCTGGATTGCAAGACCTCCTTGCGCGTTATCGAGCGCGGTGACGTGCTGACTCGCCTGGAGAGCGAATATACCACAGGCAAGTCCGACGTGCGTGTGGGTTATACGGTATATAACGATCTGCCCTACGTGGACATCAAGGTCAACGTAAGCTGGAACGACGCAGGCAAGGGATTGAAGCTGGAGATCCCGCTTGCCGAGGTTGGCAAGTTTATCGGCCAGACCTCGTTCGGCACGCAGGAATACTGCCATGATCTGGAGCAATGCTCGCATCGCTTTGTGGCCGTGGAGAACGGTGACAAGGTGCTGGGCGTATTCAAGCAGGGAACGTACGGCTGCTCGATCGAGAACGGCAAGCTGTATCTGACGCTGCTCAACGGCTCGGTCTACTGCGCACATCCTGCAGGCAACCTGCCCATTCTGCCCGATGAGAGATATTATGATTACATCGACCTTGGCGTGCATGAGTATTCGTTCCGCTTAGAGGTCTGCGATAAGAGTGAGCTTGAGCGCAAGGCAACCGAGTTTGCACAGAAGTTTTACACGCTCAACGTATATCCGCACGGAAAGGGAGTTTCGTATGACGCATCTCCCGTCACGCTGTCCGACAACAATATCACGCTGTCCGCGTTCCGCAAGATGGATGCAGATACTTACATGATCCGCCTGTTCAACAACCTGGATGCAGCGCGCGCATGCACCTGCACCGTGATGGGGACTGCGCTGGAGCTGGAATTCGGCAAGTACGAGGTCAAGACGCTGATTTATCAGAACGGCACCCTCCGCGAGCACGATTCTATGCTGATGATTTGATAAACACAAATGAAAACAGAGGTCATGTTCGTGACCTCTGTTTTTTATGAACCTATGCCCAGTTGTAGGGGAGGATATCATCCTCCCGCACGCGTTGAATTTGGATTGCTGTTGGGATATTACAAAAACAAACCATTTTCGTGCGGGAGGATGATATCCTCCCCTACGAAGTTTTCCGTTGTGCAAATACTGTTTATTTCAGCCTCGGCTTCCATTGAAGGCTATTCCAATAGCGGTTCATGAGAAGTGACACATTTGCTACGGTCTGCTTGAATTTGAATTTTTTCGAATGCTTGACAAAATAAGAGGAAGGCATATCCGAAAGCGTCAGAGGTGCGTAAAAATGCCCCTCGTAGACCTTGTAGCGGGAAAGGTTGCGTGCCAGTCCCCGGATCGAATAAAAGCGGTCGGGGGAGATCCCTGCGCCCGTCATGGCGATCAGCTCGGTGGCAAAGTCCACGCAGGTGTGGCATTTTTCAAGTGCCACGCGGCGGCGGAACATAAAAGAAAGCGCGCCGATGTAATTGTATACGTACTCCTGCTCATTGGCAATGTAACCGGACAGATGGGTGCGTACGGTGTCATACACCTCGTTTGTGACAGGGATAGCACAGATCTGCACCGTGGCAGCCGTGTTGCGACGCAGATATCTTTCGGGCGTTTCTACCACAAAGCCGCCGCAGAAGGGGGTGTCGTCATAGCGTCGCGCAAAGGAATAGAGTGTTTGCAGATTGCCGTCCAACGAGATTGAAACGTGATTATAACGGTGATTGGTCATGGCGCGGATGCACTTGGCGATCATATATTGGGTGGAAGAGAATATGACGTAAACGTATTTCGGGGAATCGGTCATGAGCGTCCGCCTCCTTCTTTCAGATACTGTAGAACATGATGATACCGATGAGGTTTGTTGCCAGATTGGATGCCATATGCACAAACCAGGAGGGCAACAGGCTCTTGGTCTTATGGTTGAGAAAGGCAAAGATGCAGCCACCTATTGCCATGCCCAGAAGCGCAAGCGCAAAAATGACGGGCGAGAGCCAGCCGTCCATAAATGCGATGTGGTAGGCAGAGAACAAAAGCGCACTTGCCACGTAGGCAAAGGGAATGCCCAGCGGCTGCAGGCCGAAAAAGCAAAAGCCGCGGAAAAAGAATTCCTCCAAAAGGGAATTGATCAGCGCGATATACAGCGCGACAAACACGAAATTCTCGCGTGTCACGCCTGCATCGGCCGTGACCGAGTCTGTGATGGATGAAAAGTCAATAAATCCGCGCAGCGCAAAAAATGCGATCATGATGACGGCAAAGATGCCGACGGCAAGCGGAAGAATCAGCGCAAGATGCTTTTTTTCAAGCGAGAACAGCTGCTTGGGAGAAAGCGACTTGGTGCAAAGCAGAAAGATGACGGGAACAGCCCCGAACAGCACCAGCTTGATAGCGCTCTTGACGGCATACGGTGGAGACAGGACAGCGTCCACAAGCCCCATGCAAACGCACAGCGCAAGGGAGCAAATCAGAATGATGACGGCATGCTTTTTGGTCTTTTCCATAGTCAGTCCCCCTTTCCGCGCTTTATTATAGCATAAGCCCCTCTCCCCGTCAAGCAGTTTTGCGTTGATTTAAGAAAACCTTCATGTTTGTGAAGGCGGTGTGACCAATGGTATTCCCAAAACGTCATCCTGAGCGGATTCCCGAGCTTCACCCCAATGTGTCATCCTGAGCGGAGCGAGTTGCAGCGCGACGAAGCGGAGTCGAACCCGTAGGGCGCGGAGCGCAGAGCGCGACGCGGGATCTCTAATGGGTTTGCTCAATGTTTTCAAAAAGTAAAGAGGTTGCACAAACCGTTCGGAGATCCTCAAAGCCTCTCCCTGAGATCCGACCGCAAAGCGGTCGCCCTGCGCTTCGCTTGGGTTTCGACTTCGCTGCGTCGCGCTGCGACTTGCTCCGCTCAAGATGACACAGAGAGAGGCTTTGACTTTCAAAAAACAGCAATTTATTGCAGATTTTTGAAAGTTCGACTCCAAAACACCCACACCGGGGGTGTTTTGCTCCGCTTAGGATGACACAAAATGTGATGCACCTTTTAATATGATGTTACATGAAAAGAACCGAAATCCTTCGATCTCGGTTCTTTTCTTTATGCTGTCACAATGCTGTCTGCCTTTTGTAAGCCCAGCTTTTTGACGGCGTCCTCGCGCATTTTGTATTTGAGGATCTTACCCGCCGCATTCATGGGGAAGGAGTCCACAAAGTCGATATACTTGGGTACCTTATGGCGTGCCATATGATCCAGAATATATCCCTTCATTTCCTTTTCGGTCATGCTCTCGCCTTCTTTGAGAATGATGCAAGCCATGATTTCCTCACCGTACTGCTCGTCGGGCACGCCGATGACCTGTACGTCCTTGTCCTTGGGATGGGTGTAGATGAATTCCTCGATCTCCTTGGGGTAAATGTTCTCACCGCCGCGGATGGTCATGTCCTTGAGTCTGCCCGTGATACGGAAGTTGCCATCCTCGGTCATGGCAGCCAGGTCGCCCGTGTGCAGCCAACCGTCCTTATCAATGGCAGCGGCGGTCGCGCGGGGCATTTTGTAATAGCCCTTCATAATATTATATCCGCGTGCGACGAACTCACCGTTCTGTCCCACGGGCATTTCTTCGCCGGTTTCGGGATCGACCACCTTGCACTCGATCTCGGGCAGCGCGCGTCCTACCGTACCCACGCGAACCTCCAACGGGTCGTCTGTCGAGGACATGGTGCAGCCGGGGGATGCCTCGGTCTGGCCGTACACGATGGTGATCTCGCTCATGTGCATCTTTTCCACCACGTCACGCATGACCGAGATGGGGCAGGGGCTGCCTGCCATGATGCCGGTGCGCACGTGCGAGAAGTCGGTCTTGGCAAAATCGGGATGCTCGAGGAGCGCGATGAACATGGTGGGAACGCCGTGGAAGGCGGTGATGCGCTCCTGATGGATGCAGGCAAGTGCCGGACGGGGAGAGAAATAGGGCAGGGGATATACGGATGCACCGTGCGTCATGGCAGCGGTCATGGAAAGCACCATGCCAAAGCAATGGAACATGGGCACCTGGATCATCATACGATCCGCGGTAGAAAGATCCATGCGGTCACCGATGCACTTGCCGTTGTTGACAATATTGTAGTGCGTCAGCATAACGCCCTTGGGGAATCCGGTCGTGCCGGAGGTGTACTGCATATTGCAAACGTCATGCGGCGATACGGCTGCCGCCAAGCGTGCAAGCTCCTCGCGCGCTGTTTGCTTCGAGTAGGTCATGGCTTCTTCCCAGGTCAAAGCACCCGGTTCCTCAAAGCCACAGGTGATCACGCGGCGAAGGAAGGGCAAGCGCTTACTATGTAAAGGCTCGCCTGCTGGCGTTTCTGCCATTTCGGGGCAAAGCTCTCGGATGATCTGACGGTAGTTGGAATCTCTGTAGCCATCTATCATGATCAGCGTATGCGAATCCGACTGACGCAGCAGGTATTCTGCCTCGTGGATCTTATACGCGGTGTTCATGGTGACAAGCACACCGCCGATCTTGGTGACCGCCCAGAATGCGATATACCATTCGGGGATGTTGGTCGCCCATACAGCTACGTGCGAGCCGGGACGGACGCCCAGAGAGATCAGCGCACGCGCGCACTTGTCCACGTCGCGGCGGAACTGCGCGTAGGTGCGTGTATAATTGAGCGTGGTGTATTTGAATGCATACTGGTCGGGGAACAGCTCTACCATGCGATCAAGTACCCCTGAGAAGGTCATGTCGATCAGGGTATCCTTTTTCCATACGTACTTGCCTGTGTGCGCGTTGTTATCGTACAGGTGATCCTGCGCGCGCGAGGTGTCGGAAAAACGCTCCATGTAGGTGGAGAACTGCGTCAGAATGATCTCGGGATCGCAAAGGTCGGGGATCCAGTCGGGATCCCATTCCAAGGACACGAATCCGTCGTAGTTGACCGAGGACAGCGCGCGAACCAGATCCTCCATGGGCAAATCTCCCTCACCCATAAAGCAGTATTCGCCGTCCTTGGCATCGCGGACGTGTACGTGCTTGACGTATGCGCCCAGATTGGTAATGGTGGTCTCGGGGGATTCCTTGGCTTCAAAGCAGGTATTGTACATATCCCAGAGCGCGCCAAGGCTGTCGCTTGCAAAGCGATTCAGGATCTCGCGCAAGCAATCGGTATGTGCAAAGCAGCCGGCCGTTTCAAGCAGCAGCGTCACGCCCATTTGCTCTGCGTAGGGCAGCAGCGGTGCGATGTTGGCGCAAACCGTCTCAAAGCAATCCATGCCGTCGGTACGGGTATGCACGCGGACAAAGGGGACGCGGAAGGCGGCCGCCAGCGCAATGTAGGATCGAAGCGTGTCCACGCAGCTCTGAGAGTCGGGATCTGAAATATCTGCGGATGTGTCAAAGCATACGGCCGTGACATGATTGTCGATCAGCGTATGCACGGTGCTTCTGGCAAGCGCTGTGTCAAAGGGCTGGCCGGGAGCGCCAAGTGTATCGGCAACGTCGTAAAGCTCCAGGCCCTGCATGCCCGTCGCATCGCAAAGAGCCAGCAGGTCTGCATAGGAGCAGGACGTCCATTTACGGTTGGAGAACGAAAGCTTCACGCGCGTCCCTCCTCGTAAACGATCTTGTTGAGTGCGTCAAGATAAGCGCGGATGGATGCGCCGATGATGTCGGTGGAAACGCCCTGGCCTGCATGCAAAGCCTCGCCCGAGCGCAGCTTGACCAGCGCAG
Organism: Eubacteriales bacterium; assembly: GCA_045606685.1. Classification (GTDB taxonomy): domain Bacteria; phylum Bacillota; class Clostridia; order Oscillospirales; family CAG-272; genus SVQP01. The sequence goes on along the minus strand of JAZUSJ010000220.1, from coordinate 4,524 downwards.
ATCCAACAGCCTCACGTCCTTCGGTCACGGCATGGATCTGGAAATCGTCCAGCTCGTAGTGACGTCCCACGATCTGCTCGAGTGCCTTGAAGGCGGCATCGATCGGGCCGTCACCAAGAGAGATGGCCTGCAGCGTTTTGTCGCCCTTTTCGACCGTGATGTGTGCGGAGGAGGAGAAGGTATTGCCGCTGTTGATCACGTAGGTGATCAGACGATAGGTTGAGGGAACCTGCATGGCAACCGTTGCCACGATGGTATCCAGCTCGCGCGCGCCGATGGTCTTGTTGGCAGCAATTCTCTTGCATTCCTCAAAGACGCGTGTAGAGTCCTCGGATGAGAGCGTGTATCCCAGCTTTGCAACTGCGGCAAGCACGGTGTGCTTGTCGGAGCTTGCGTCCAGCTTGAAGCCTTCCTCCTCGGTCTGTACGGTCATAACCGTTTTTGCCCCCGACTTCTTGTCAAACAGACGGGCAGCATCGGATGCGCAGCTCTTGGCCTCGGTATAAAGCACGTCGGAGCAAACGCCCAGCTGCTCACATCTCTGCGAAAGAATGGCCAGCATGTCAGCGGTCCGGGGAGCTTCCTTGCCTGCACAGCAGACTGCGATCTGCGAAATGCCTGCCTGCAATGCCTCCAGCGTGGTGGCCAGTCCCAGTCCGCATGCATCAGAGCAATGCAGACCGATGCGAACGTTCTCCAGCGCGGGAACGTCAGCTTTGAGCTTTTGCACGAATGCGATCATTTCACCGGGCAGCGCATAGCCCTCGGGATCGCACAGCGTCACGGTGGCAGCACCTGCCTCGATGGCAGCGTTGATGCAGCTTGTCAGAATGGTGTAATCGCTGCGCATGGCGTCCTCTGCTACAAATTCCACGTCATCGCAAAGTGCGCGTGCTGCGGCAATGCCGTTTTTGACTGTATCCAGCGCGCCTGCGGGCTTGAGGTGGTAGAAAAACTCCAGCTGTGCCTGCGACATGGGCAGCGCCAGCGCGAGCTTCTTGTTCTTGGCGGTGCTGATCGAGGCATAGACCTCTGCTGCATCCGACGCGTCGGGGCTGATGTGAGCGCACAGCACCGAATCGGTCAGCACGGATGCTACGGTGCGGGAGAGCAGCGCATCTGCCTTATGACTTTTCATAAGCGGCAGAGTGATCTGCGAGGTGTGCATTTTCCCCAGCAGTCTGGCAGCCTGTACCTTTTCGCGGAAGGAAAGCACCTCGGCTGCTTTCTTGGTGCAAAGGGTAATATCGTTGATGACGAGATTGCGCATAGTGGTTTTCTCCAAATTTTCAGATTATCAGATTTCGTATGTCCAGCCCTTGGTATCTTCGAGCTTGCCCCATTGGATGCCTGTCAGCGTATCGTACAGGGTTTGGGTAACAGCGCCGATCTTTCCGCCGCTGACGGGATAGCGAACGCCTGCGTAGCAAAGCTCACCGATGGGAGATACGACAGCAGCCGTACCCGTACCCCAAGCCTCCTCCAGCGTGCCGTTCTCGGCAGCCGCGATCAGCTCGTCAACGCTCAGACGACGCTCGGAAACGGGATAGCCCGCGTCACGCAGCACCTCCAGGCAGGACTTTCTGGTAATACCGGGCAGAATAGAGCCTGTGAGTGCGGGGGTAACGATCTCTCCGTTGATCTTGAACATGACGTTCATCGCGCCCACCTCTTCGATGTACTTGCGCTCTACGCCGTCCAGCCAAAGTACCTGGGAATATCCCTGCTTCTCGGCCTTATCGCCTGCTCTCGTGCTGGCAGCATAGTTGCCGCCGCACTTGATATGTCCCGTACCGCCCTTGACGGCGCGCACGTCCTCACCCTCGATCATGATCTTGACGGGGTTGATGCCCTCCTTGTAGTAAGAGCCGCTGGGCGAGGCGATGATCATAAATACCGCTTCGTTGACACCGTGTACGCCAAGGTAGGGATCGTTGCCGAACATGAAGGGACGGATATAGAGCGAGGTACCCTCGGTCTTGGGAACCCATGCCTGCTCGTGGCGGACAAACTCGGTGTAGCATTGCAGCGCATCCTCTTCGGGGATGGTGGGCAGGCAGAGTCTTTCTGCGCTGACGTTCATGCGGCGGATGTTCTCCAAGGGACGGAACATCTGCACCTTGCCGTCGGACAGGCGGCGGTAAGCCTTCAGGCCCTCAAAGATCTCTGCACCGTAATGCAGCACGGTGGATGCGGGATGCAGGGAAATATTGCCAAAGGGAACGATTCTGGCATCGTGCCAGCCCTGTTCCTTGTTGTAGTCCATGACAAACATGTGATTGGTGAAATAGCGACCAAAGCCCAGCTTGCTTTCCTCGGGCAGCTCATGGGTTTCGGGATTTTCAATGATCTTGATATCCAACATGACTGTAATCTCCTTATTGATAATCGTAGCCCAGCTTGATAGCGTTCAGATTCTGCTCGATCAGGTTGGCTCTCTTGGCGCTGACTACCTTGCCCATAGCGGCCTCGAGGTAGTCCATGCCGATCTCGGGGCACTCGCGCAGCACCTTACCGAGAATGATCATATTTGCCAGCGTGGGAATGCCCATGTCGTTGGCGATCTGTGTAGCGGGAACGTAGAAGGCGTCCACGTCGTCGCGTGCGATCTTGCGTGTGATCAGCGTGCTGTCCACAAAGATCTTTCCGCCGGGAACGACTGCATCCTCGTACTTGTCAAGCGAGGGCAGGTTCATGGCCACCAAGCAATCGGGATTTGCCACGATGGGGGAGCCGACGGGCGTGTCGCTGATGATGATGGAGCAGTTTGCGGTACCACCGCGCATTTCGGGGCCGTAGGAGGGCAGCCAGCTGACCTGCTTATCTGCGATCAGGCCCTGATACGCCACGATCTTACCAAGGAACAGAACACCCTGGCCGCCAAAGCCGGCGATCAACATCTGTAAAGTTTTCATGCCTGTGCGTCCTCCTTGCTCTCAGCATCGCGGTCACGATAAACGCCGAGCGGATAATAGGGGATCATGTTCTCATTTGCCCACTGCATGGCCTTTTCGGGCGTCATGCCCCAGTTGGTGGGACAGGTGGAAATGACCTCAACCAGCGAAAAGCCCTTGCCCTCCAGCTGGTTCTTGAATGCCTTGAGAATGGCCTTTTTTGCCTTGCGGATGCCTGCTACGCTTGTGACGGCCACGCGCTCGATGTACTGCGGGCCCTCGAGCTGCGAGAGCATCTCGGAAACCTTGACGGGATAGCCGCAATGCGCGGTATCTCTGCCGTAGGGAGAGGTCTGGGTGAGCTGCCCGGGCAGGGAGGTGGGGGCCATCTGGCCGCCGGTCATGCCGTAGATTGCGTTGTTGATGAAGATGACGGTGATGTTTTCGTTACGTGCAGCGGCGTGAACCGTTTCTGCCATACCGATCGAAGCCAGGTCACCGTCGCCCTGATAGGTGAATACCACCGAGTCGGGGTTGGCTCTCTTGAGTCCTGTTGCAACGGCGGGGGCGCGGCCGTGTGCGGCCTCGACCATGTCGCAATTAAAGTAATTATATGCCATAACGGAGCATCCTACGGGAGCAACACCAACGGTATTTCCTTCAATGCCCAGCTCATCCATGACCTCTGCTACCAGTCTGTGTACGATACCGTGCGTGCAGCCGGGGCAGTAGTGCATGGTCATATCCGCCAGAGCGTGCGGTCTTTTGAAAACTACCATGTTCAGTTACCTCCTGCGATTTTTTCAATGCTCTCGAGTACCTGCTCGGGAGAGGGGATCATACCGCCCGCTCTGTTGCACAGATATACGGGACGGATGCATTCCTCGGCCAGTCTGACGTCGTCGATCATCTGTCCCATGGAAAGCTCCACGGAAATGAACGCCTTTACCTGATCAGCCGCCTTGCGGAATGCCTTTTTGGGGAACGGCCAGAGCGTGATGGGACGGATCATGCCCACCTTGATGCCCTTGGCTCTTGCAGCCATAATGGCGTTCTTGGAAACGCGTGCTGCGATACCGAATGCCGCGATACAGATCTCGGCATCCTCCATCATGAATTCTTCATACATGACTTCGTTTTCCTCGACCGTGCGGTAACGCTCAAAGCGGTCGAAATTCTGTGTCTCCAGCTCCTCGGGAACCAGCGAGAGCGAGTTGACGATATTGTGCTTTCTCTCAAGCTTGGTGCCTGTCACCGCCCAGGGCTTTTCCACCTCGGTGGGCTTGATGTCGGAAAGCGACACAGGCTCCATCATCTGGCCCATGGTGCCGTCGGCTAAGATCATGGAGGTCATGCGGTATTTGTCGGCCAGGTCAAAGCCCTTGACGGTCAGCTCTGCCATCTCCTGTACCGAGGAGGGAGCCAGCACGATCAGGTGGAAGTCACCGTGACCGCAGGAGCGTGTTGCCTGGAAGTAGTCGGACTGAGAGGGCTGAATGCCGCCAAGACCGGGGCCGCCTCTTTGTACGTTGACGATGAGTGCGGGCAGGTCAGCGCCTGCAAGATAGGAAATTCCCTCGCTCTTGAGCGAGATTCCGGGAGAGGAGGAGGAGGTCATGACTCTTTTGCC
>JAZUSJ010000219.1:0-37087 GCA_045606685.1 Eubacteriales bacterium | reverse complement strand
GGCCTCCGACTTCAGATCGCGCATGCAAGAGGGGATCGCGACGTTTTTCTGATCCATCACGGCAACCTTTCCGCATCCTTGCGAGAGGAGGCCGAGCTGAAAATGAAAAACGAGGAGGAATTTGCGGTCACCTGCGCCACGGTCACCATGGAGCTGGGCATTGACATCGGCAGACTTGAGCGCGTGCTGCAAAATCAAGCACCCAATACGGTCACGGGCTTTTTGCAGCGCCTTGGTCGTTCGGGCAGACGCGGACAGCCGCCCGAGATGATGATGGTGTTCCGTGAGGAGGATCCGCTGCCCAACACGCCCCTGCCGCAGCTGATTCCGTGGGAGCTTTTGCGTGGCATTGCCATTGTGCAGCTGTATATTGAGGAGCGCTTTATCGAGCCGCCCATGCAAAAAAAGCTGCCGTATTCGCTCCTGTTCCATCAAACGCTGAGCATTCTTGCAGCGCAAGGCGAGCTGACGCCTGCCGCACTTGCAGCCAAGGTGCTGGCTCTTCCGCCCTTTTTGGACGTGAGAAAAGAGGACTATAAGGTGCTCATGATCTCCATGCTCAACAACGACTTTTTGGAAATGACCGAGGAAAAGGGACTGATCGTAGGTCTTGCGGGCGAGCGGCTGCTCAAAAGCTTCCGCTTTTACGCCGTGTTCAAGGACAGCGAGGATTATACCGTGCGCTGCGGCTCGGATGAGATCGGTACCATCACCACACCGCCTCCCGTGGGTGATCGCTTTGCGCTGGCGGGGCGCGTCTGGGAGGTCGAGGAGCTGGATATCTCGCGTAAGCTGATCTACGTCAAGAGTGTGGAGGGCAAAATGGAAATCTCCTGGCCGGGAGATTTTGGCGAGATCCATACAAAGATACTGGAGAGAATGAAGCAGGTGCTGGCAGAGGATACCGTGTACCCCTACCTCAAGGACAATGCCCGTGCAAGACTTGATATGGCACGACACGTGGCGCATAATACGGGTATGCATGAGCATTCACTCATTCATCTTGGTGGCTATAGCTGGTGCCTGTTCCCCTGGCTTGGCACGCGTGCCTTCCGCACGCTGCGCCGCCTGCTCAAAAAGCATGCAGGGCAGCTTGGCATCTCGGGCATTGAATTTGAGGGCTGTTACTATATCACCTTCAAAATGGAGGGTAACGGTGATTTTGCGCTCATCCGCGAGCTTTGCCGCATTGCCGAGCGGGGGATCGACTGCCAAAACCTTGTGGAGGCAAGCGAGCTGCCCGTGTTTGAAAAATACGACGACTACGTGCCGGGAGAGCTGCTCAGGCAGGCCTACGCCACCGACAGACTGACTGCGCCCTTGGTGGAAAAGCGCGTGCATGATATTTTTGGCGAATACTGATCAACGCTTTTCCATATAATCGATCAGCAATACACCGCCAAGCAGCACCACCGCGCCGCCCATTATGTATTCAAGGGCAGGGACGTAGACGTTGCCGATCAGATTGGGGTTTTGCGCAATGGCAGCATCCACGCGCACAGCGGTGTCACATATGGCAAGCGCGAGAAGATTGAGCCCGAAAAGTGCCGTGTAAAAGGCTTTTGGGGCAAGCGCATATGAATTTTTGACTCTTTTTTTGATCTTCATAATCATCTCTCCTTGTCCATCTGTGTTTGATCATACCATATTCTTTGAAAAAACGCCACAGAAAACTGTCGGAAAAACAGGAAATTACCGCTATATGACCGCAAAATGTTGAAAATATACGCTTTTTTTGCAACATTTGACACAATATCTTGTGCAAGGGCTTTACAAATATCACAAGATGTGTTATAATATGAGCATAAGTTTATTTGTCGGAGGATCATTATGAATTGTCCCGCTTGTGGATATGCAGAGAGTAAGGTCGTGGATTCCAGACCTGTCAACGATGGCAGCAGCATCCGTCGCAGACGTGAATGCCTGCAGTGTCAGAAGCGTTTTACCACCTTTGAGATCATGGAATCGGTGCAGATCTTTGTGGTCAAAAAGAACGGTGAAAAACAACTCTTCGATAAATCCAAGCTGCTTGTCGGTGTGCTGAAAGCAACGCAAAAGCGTCCCGTCAATGCCGAAGAGATCGTAAACATGATCGAGCAGGAGCTGCAGAACAGTCTGCGCCAGGAGGTCACCTCGCAGGAGTTGGGTGAGATGGTCATGGATCTTTTGCGTGAGCGCGACGAGGTTGCGTACGTGCGCTTTGCCTCGGTGTACCGTGAGTTTAACGATATTGATTCCTTTATGGCAGAGTTGAAGTCGCTCAAAAAGCGTCAGTCCAAAAAGAAGGCTGAATAAAGACTGTATGAGAAAAAAAGTCCGAACCGATCGGGCTTGTGCTTCAAATGCAAAACAGCAGGAATTTGTTCCGGAAAGAACAGATTCCTGCTGCTTTTTTGTTCGTTTTATATTATTCCTTATATTATTCCAATTCAAACAGCTTGATCATGGCGATGGCCGTGCCGTTTTCGTACTCTCGCACCTCGCCAAGGGCAAAGAAATGCCCATCGGCGTCGCAGATGCGCACGCGTGTACCAACCGGGTGATTGGTGTGAATTTTATGCTGATAGATTTCGCAGCCATTACGGCAAAGACGCTCGTAGAAGGCAGGCAAAAGCACGTAAGGGTGCCTGATAAACAGCACGTCAACAGGGCGCAAAAGCGCCATACGTGCGTTGTCGTCCAGGGCTTCCAGCTCAGCGGTTGTGATGCACTCATCAATCGAAAAACCGCCTACCCAGATGCGCTCCAGCGTCGCCATGACACCGCCGCAGCCCAAAGCCGCACCAATATCGGCGCAAAGCGTGCGGATATACGTGCCACCCGAGCAATCTACGGTGAGAATGTAATCACTTTCGGAGTCTGTCGGCTCGCAGGATAGGGAAAAGATCTCAATCTCACGCGCCTCTCGCTCGACCTCGATGCCCTTGCGTGCTAAGTCGCAAAGCTTTTGGCCGTCTACTTTGAGTGCGCTGTACATGGGCGGGATCTGCTTGATCTTGCCCACAAATCTCTCGCACACGTCCTTGACCTGCTCGGGTAAGGGAAGTGTGTCGCATTTGGTCAGCACCGTACCCGTGACGTCCTCGGTGTCGGTGGTCAGTCCCAAGCGCAGCGTGGCCCTGTACACCTTGCGGTCATGGCTGACGTATTCGCAAGCCTTGGCTGCTCTGCCCACAAGCACCACAAGAACACCCGTGGCCATGGGATCCAGCGTGCCTGTATGTCCCACGCGTTTTGTGTGCAAAGCGCGGCGCACCTTGTAGACAATGTCGTGCGAGGTGGCGCCCGCGTGCTTATTGATCAGCAGAATACCGCTGGGTTCCACTTGCGGCGCGCTCATGCGGGAAAGCGCACGTGCGCGGAGTAGATGGGCATGCCTTTGGCGGTAAAGTTGGCCTCGTATTCGGTCATGACGTTGGTCGCGGCCATTTCGCTTGCGTGCAGATCCTCGGTCTTCCACACGATCTCAAGGCCGCAAGCCTCAAATTCTTCAAGGCTGAAGAAAAACAGATCGTGATTGTCGGTCTTGAACTTGAGCATACCGCCGGGAACAAGCAGCTCGCGGTACTTTTCCAGGAATCCGCGGTGCGTCAGTCTGCGCTTTTTGTAGCCGCTCTTGGGCCAGGGATCGCTGAAATTGAGATAAATGGTGTCAAGTGAGTGTGCAGGCAGCCATTCGGGCAGGTTTTGTGCGTTGCCGATGATAAAGCGCAGGTTGTCAGGGCGCTGATCGGCACACTCGGTCGCCTTTTCCAGCGCAAGACAAGCCACGTCTGCCACGCGCTCCATGGCGATCAGATTGACGTCGGGGTTTGCGGCAGCCGTGCCGCAGGCAAAAGCGCCCTTGCCGCAGCCAATCTCAAGAGAGAGCGGCTTCTTTTCGGGGAAAGCCGCACAGGGATCAGCCATCAGCAGCTCGGGATGCTCGATCAGCAGGGCAGAGCAAGCGGCAATTCTCTCGGCACCGTGCTTTTTTCTTCTCATTCTCATGGGAACTACCTCAGATGCGCAGCATCACTCAGACGTTGAAGCGGAACAGCACGATATCGCTGTCCTGCATGACGTAGTCCTTACCCTCACTGCGGTAAAGGCCTGCATCCTTGCAAGCGGCGATGCTGCCCAGCTTGACAAGGTCATCGTAGGAAACGACCTCTGCACGGATAAAGCCGCGCTCAAAGTCGCTGTGGATCTTACCTGCAGCCTGAGGAGCCTTTGTGCCCTTGGTGATGGTCCATGCACGAACCTCCTTGGGGCCTGCGGTCATGTAAGAGGTCAGACCGAGCAGGGAATAGCTTGCCTTGATCAGCTTGTCAAGACCGCTTTCCTCAATGCCCATGTCCTCCATAAACATTGCCTTTTCCTCAGCGTCCAGCTCTGCGATCTCGGCCTCAATGCCTGCACAGATCCACATGATCTCGCTCTGCTCACTCTTTGCGTACTCCTTGAGAGCCACGTATGCGGGATTGCCGAGCGGCTCCTCGCCTGCCTCGTCCTCGCTGACGTTTGCCACGTAAATGACAGGCATACGGGTAAGCAGATGGGTGTCGGCCAAAAGCTCCTCTTCGTCGGGAGTGAGCGCCACGGTACGAGCGCAAAGTCCTTGTTCAAGGGCTGCCAGGATCTTCTTGAACACCTCCATCTGAGCGGCCAGCGACTTGTCCGCACGCATGGCCTTTGTGGTGCGCTCAATTCTGCGCTCCATCATTTCCATGTCGGAAAGGATCAGCTCCATGTTGATGGTCTCCAGGTCACGCATGGGATCAATGCTGCCCTCAACGTGAATGATGTCATCGTTTTCAAAGCAGCGGATGATGTGCAGGATCGCATCACATTCGCGAATATTGGAAAGGAACTGGTTGCCAAGTCCCTCACCCTTGGAAGCACCCTTGACAAGACCTGCGATGTCCACAAATTCGCAAACAGCGGGCGTCAGCTTTTCGGGCTTGTACATCTCTGCCAGCACGTCAAGACGCTTGTCCGGTACGGGAACGATGCCCACGTTGGGTTCGATGGTGCAGAAGGGATAGTTAGCGGATTCAGCACCCGCATTGGTCAGGGCGTTGAACAGCGTGGATTTTCCCACGTTGGGAAGTCCGACGATACCAAGTTTCATTTTTATATCTCCTTTAATTGTATTCGAATCTTTGTGTATGCCGTTTTTTGACACAAGCAAAAGCGCATACGTCTACAATTTATCATTATATCATATTCAGCGTTTTTGTTCAAGACGTTTATTGATTTTTTTGCTTGATTTTGTATTTTTTTCAAAACCTATTGACATCCATGTGCAGCTGTGCTATAATAACTGTGCTATAGCAAGTATCACAGTTGGAGAATTCTCATGATCATTATTGACCACAACAGTAAAACGCCGATCTACGAGCAGATCAAGGTACAGATCTTATCCCTGATCACCTCGGGCGTTTTGTCCCCGGGCGATAAGCTCCCCTCTCTGCGTACTCTGGCAGCCGATCTCTCCCTCAATTTCAACACCATCAAAAAGGTGTTTGCACAGCTGGAAGAGGATGGTGTGATCGTTACGGTGCAGGGGAAGGGCTGCTTCGTTGCGGATAGTGCAAGGGATAACCGCGCCGTACAGGACAAAGCCGAGATCGCTTTACACCAAGCAATGGCGGTTGCCAAAGCCTCGGGCGTCTCAAAGCAGACCGCTGAACAGATTTTGGCAGAAACGTTTGGGCCATAAACGTGTCCGTATTTCGCATTTTTTATGAAAGGAACCCATTCTCATGATCGAGATCAACTGCGTCAGTAAGTCCTTCGGGGACAAGACTGTGCTGGACAACGTCACGGTAAGCGTCTGTGACGGCTCCATATACGGTCTTGTCGGCTACAACGGAGCGGGGAAGACCACCCTGCTTTGCCTCATTGCAGGCCTGTACGCCCCCGATAAGGGCAACGTCACGGCAGATATTGAGGGCGTTGGCGGTGTGAGCGGCAAGCTTAACGTGTATGCCTGTGAAATTGCCCGTCGGGACATTTTTCTGATCCCCGACGATCCTTATATCCTGCCTCAAGCCAACCTGAATACCATGGCCGCCTTTTATCGCGGCTTTTATCCGCGTTTTTCCATGGAGACCTTTAGCAAGCTTACCGAGATCTTCGGACTTGATCCCAAAAAGAAGCTCAACGGCTTTTCCAAGGGTATGAAGCGTCAGGCAGCGCTCATTCTGGGACTGTCCTCGCGCGCCCGCTACCTGCTTTTGGACGAGAGCTTTGACGGCCTTGATCCCACCGTGCGCATGACCGTGTGCGATCTTCTTTTGGAATATATGGCCGAAACGGGGGCTACGATCGTCATGGCCTCCCACAATCTGCATGAGATCGAGCATATCTGTGACACGGTGGGCATGCTCAACGGTACTCACATCGTCTACAGCTGCGAGATCGACACCATCAAGGAGCAGTACGTTCGCATCCGCGCGGGATTTGACCGCGAGGCAAGCGAGGATATGCTTGCCGACATTCCTCACGGGGATCTGTTGGTCAGCGGCAAGGTGATGTCCTTTATCAGCGAGACCGATGCCGATACGGTCAAGGCACACCTGGAAGGCCTTGGCGGACTCTGGCTGTTTGAAACCTACCCCATGTCCTTGGAGGACGTATTCAAGTATGAAATGAGGAAGGGAGGGAAGAGCTATGAAATCGAAGGCCTCTTTGGCGACAAATCGTAAGTTCACTCCCGTGCTTCACGAGCTGCTCTGGACTGTCCGCCGTTACTGGTGGGTGATGTTATCGGGCATGCTGCTGTTCTCCCTGCTCACCTTCGTGGGAAAACGGTTAGAGGGGAATATGCCCAATACCTTCACGCTGATCATGCAGGATTCTGAGATGTTCATGTCTGTTGCGGCTGTGCTGTTCGGCGTTTTTGCAGCCTTCTGCCTGTTCCGCTTTTTGTGGAGCCGTCGGGAGAGCGTGCTGTATCTGTCTGTCGGTACGTCAAGGGCTAAGCAATTTTTGCTGCGCTATGTATTTGGCTTTGTGTCGGTGGTAGTGGGCATTCTTGTTCCGTTTTTGATCACCTATTATACCGAGCTTGCCGAGGTGGGGGACGATTATTTCGGCCTGTGCGCCCACTATACCGTCGTTTACGTGGTAAGCCTTTTGCTGGTCGCCTTGCTTGCTTATACCGTAGCGGTGCTGATCGCTGCGCTGTGCGGCAGCTTTCTTTGTGCGCTGCTCTCAACCGCAGGCGTGCTGTCTGCGCCCTATGCCGTGCTGTGGGGCAGCCAGACCATGCTGCGCTTTTACCTGTTTGGCACGCCTCTTGGCAGAACGCTGCTTGCCGATCACCTTGGCGCGGGGCTGTTCACCATGTTCAGAGAGCAGCTGGCATACGTTGAATTTTCCAAGTCGCTGCTTGATCGCTACTCCGTGATCACAGACAACAGCATTACGCTCGCTGAACGTTACAAGGAAGAAATGGCAACGCTTCCCGTGGGCAGAACCACGCTTCTGATCGTGCTTATGGTAGCCCTTGCGGTTCTTGCATGCTTTGCTTACTGCCGGCGTCCTGCCGAGCATGCGGGAAAGGCAACCGTCCATCCTATCCTGTCCCATGCCGTTGCCGTGGCTGACGGCTTCTGCATAGCCGCACTTGTGCTGACTCTCAAAGCCCCTGCAGAGGGATTTATAGGAACGGCTATCCTCACCGTGCTGTTTGTCATTGCATTTGTGCTTGCCTCAGCGCTGCTGCGCCTGATCCTGACGCGGAATTTCAAGGGTGTAGTCAAGCAATACTATATCCCCTGCGGTGCGGGCGCGGTCACTTTGGTGCTGGCAATCCTGCTTGGCACAGGCTGGTTTGGCTATGCAACCTATCTCCCCGATCCCATGGACGTGCAGTCTGTTACCGTGACCTACAATCAGAACGTCACGCTGCTTTCCCATCTGGGGCAGGCAAGCTTTGGTGCCGGGCATGCACCCGATTATAAAGGCGCTACCATGTCCGGAATGAGCGATGGCACGACCTTGTATAATTTCATTTATGCCTACGGCTTTGAATTGCATGAGAAAACGCTGCCGGTGCTGACACTCCCCGAGGATATCGAAACCGTCCTTTCTATCCACGAGTCCGTGATCGAGAACGGAAAGCAAACGTATACGGGCAAGCCTGCCGACGAGCATGCGCAGTCTGTCGTTCCCGTGTTTTATCGCGTGATCTATACGCTCAAAAACGGTCAAACCGTGGAGCGCTATTATGAGTACATGGCGCTTTCCACTCTGGAAAAAACGGCAAAGATCGAGGATACCAAGGCGTTTGGTGAGGAGATCTCACGGGCGCATGCCAATAGTAACTTTGCCGATGCAGAGACCTTTGAATTCGGTGATCCCTTTTTTGCTGATTTTACTTCTGTGACGCTTTCCAAAGACGAGCGCATCGCACTTGCTACCGCGCTGGATCAGGATAACGCCATGCTGGATGCCAATGACCGCTACTTCTCAAAGGATGCAGATGACAAGGTGATCGGAATCATCCGCGCAAAGCGAGTCGTTTTCCATCATATGGAAAGCACGCATCCCAGCGAGGATCTGTATGAAACGTACTATATCACCGAAGCGTGGAAAAATACGCTGGCATTCGTCCGGGAGAAGGGCTTTGATGCTCACTTTGAGAGCGACTATACCGTCACCGACCTGCGCTACCAGCGATACACGCCCCGATACGCACCTAACGGATACGGAATGGCGATGTCCTACGTGTTCTTCTCTTGTGAGAATGCGGTGCAGATCAGAATGCTTGACAGCTTTAACGGTCGTGACGTAACAGGCAGTGTCGTGCGCGCCACCACACCCGTTCCCGCTGACAAGTGGGATGCTTGTCTGGAAGCCTGTCGTCCCGTAGCGTTTATGACGCGCCCCGGCGTGATGGTGCAGATCATTCTCACAAACGCCAAGGGAGAGGAAAAGCTGGTGACGAGATACCTGTACGACGAGGATCTGTCCTTGGAATAACACATACGAAATCCGCCGAATTTTCGGCGGATTTCATGTTTTTTGCGCAAGAGTATAGACAACCTTCGGTCGGATATGGTATAATGAATCATCAAAACCGATCAGAAACTTGACGGATAGATTCAAAAAATTGCAGAATGCGGAAGGGATAGAACGATGAGCTTTTGGATTTCGGCTGACCGCAGACCGTCAGCACCCGAATTTTTTTATTTTACCAAGGAATTTGATGCTCCTGCGGGGGCTTCGCTCAAAGCGTCCTCTTGCGGAGATACGCGATACGTGCTGTATCTCAACGGTCACATAGTCGCGGAAGGGCCTTGCCAGGGCTCGTCCTATCAGACCTATTATGAAACCGAGGATCTGACGCCTTATCTGGTCGAGGGCAAAAACGTACTGGTAGCCAAGGTTCTGTACGTGACCGAGGGCTATTTTATCTCGGTGTTCCGCGGCGCAAGGCCGGGCTTTTGGTTTGACGGAAAGCTGGAGGCGGACGGACAGGTCACAGAGATCGGCACGGATGCAAGCTGGACGTGTGAGCTGGAGCAGGCCTGCTCGTTTTCCAATATGCCGGGCTTGCATATCTCGATCCCACCCTTTGAGCAGTGGTCGGGCTGCGAGCAGCGCGTGCCTGTCCCCGTGCTGACAGAGGATAGCCCCGGCCTGCATCGCGGATGCTTTAATGAATTCGGCCTTGGCGAAGCGCACGTGTTAAAGCCCCGTCCCATTCCGCAGATGCAAACCGAGCCTTATCGCCCCTTGGTTGCCGTGCGCAGCGGGGAGGGCTTTGTTGAGTACGACGCAGGCGCGTACACCACGGCAAAGATCCGCATGAAATTCAAGGCAAAGGCAGGCACGCGCGTGCGATTGATCTGGGCGGAATGCTACAGCGTGGCCGATGAGGCGGGCAATCGCTTCAAGAGCGTGCGCGATGCTTTCAACCATCCGACAGCCGAGATGGGCGGTGCGTTTGATTCGCTGGTTGCCACGGGGCAGGAGCAGAGCTTTGAGCCGTTCTGGTACCGCGCGTTCCGCTTTGTGCGCGTGGAATTTGAGGATCCCGATTTTGCGCTGCTTGATTTTGCATACGCCTTTTATCACTATCCGCTGGATAAGGCAGGGGATTTTACCTGCTCGAATGAAAGATACAACAAAATGTGGGAGATCAGCCGCAATACCGTGCTTTGCTGCATGCACGAAATGTACGTGGACTGCCCGTACTACGAGCAGCAGCAATACGACATGGACAGCGCTCTGGAAATGCTGTTTACCATGCGCATGAGCGCGGACGACCGCATGCCGTTTAAGTCGATCACTGATTTTGCGCACTCGCAAATGGCAGACGGCATGCTGCAGGCAAACTATCCCTCCACCATGGTGCAGATCATTCCCGATTTCACCTTGTTCTGGGTGCTGATGCTGCGTGACTATCTGCGCTATGCGGGGGCTGACTCCGAAGCTCTTGCACGCGTGCGCTCCATGACAGGTACGGTGGATCGCGCGCTGGAGGGCTTTGAGCCTTACATGACCGAACAAGGCCTTGTCGGTGTAACGCCCTATTGGCACTTTGTGGACTGGGTACCCGGCTGGTGGATCGGTGTGCCGAATGGCGGCAGGGAAGAGCCGATTACCGTGACCTCGTTTATGTATGCGGCAGCACTCAATGCAGCGGCCGAGATCTGCAAGGCAGTGGGCAGAGCGGGACTTGCGGCCGATTATCGGCAAAGAGCGCAGACCGTCATAGATAACGTCAAGCGCCATTGCTACGATGAGCAGGTCGGACTTTACAGAAATACACCCAATACCCGCGAATTCAGCCAGCATACCACGCTGTGGGCCATCCTTTCGGGGGCTGTGAGCGGTGATGAGGCAGGGGAGCTGATGGATCGCACCTTTGACGGACATGTGCCTGTGGCGGTTTGCTCCTTCTCCATGAGCTACTATATGTTCCGCGCGCTGGAGCTTTCGGGACGCTACGATCAGTACGCCGCGCGCCAGCTGCAGGGCTGGGAGACCATGTTGGATTGGCATTGTACCACATGGTGCGAGAATCCCGATTCGCCCAGAAGCGAATGCCACGGCTGGAGCTCAGCGCCCATTTACGAATTTTCGTCCATGGTGCTTGGCGTGTATCCCACGTCGGATGGTTACGGCTCGGTGAGAGTCAAGCCGCACGTGCATAGCTTTGACCTTTGCTGGGCAAAGGGAACGGTACCCACACCGCACGGTACGATTGCCGTGTCGTGGGAAAAGAAGGACGGAGAACTGACGCTTTCCGTCACCCTGCCCGAGAGCGCAGATATGCCCTGCGAGGTCATCCTGCCCGACGGACAGACCATACGTCAAACAGACACGACCGCGCAGTATACGTGTAAGATCTGATCAAATGAATTGAAAAAAGCTATCTCCGATAAAACGGCAAAAGGGAGAGCTTGCGATTGTTTTCGCAAGCTCTCTTTTCTTATGGATTTTTAGGGATCGACCATTTCGAAAAAGCTCTCCGCGTGCATGATCTCAAAATGCTCAAATTTGCTGCCATTGACCAAATGCTCGCATCTTGCGTGCGAGTAGGTCAGCGCTTTGGGGGTAGGCCAGATCAGCAGAATCTGCTTAACGCTGTCATCACGGGGCGGCAGCTCCAGCTCTGCGCGCTGAATGACCAGCTCGCGGCGCGCATCAAACTCAACCTCAGCCGTTCCCGAGTGGTTATGTACCTTGTAAAACCACTTGTTGAAATGGCGTGCCTCGGCATAATAATGCTCGCGGGTTTTCTCAACGTTCCAGCGACCGTGCGTGGAAATGAACGACAAAAGGCTAACGCGATAAGTCTGTTTGGGTGTAATCACGTCAAAGGTTGCCTCACCGCGCTTGCCAAGCACCGCCTTGAATAATTTCTTGTGCCAAATGATCTGCACGCCCTTTTTCTGCAGCTTTTTGAGCGTGGATGAAAGCGCCATCAGCTTGACTGCGAACCAGACGAGCTTATACCATACATAAATGATTGTGATAATAATCAGACCGTAAAGCGCATATAACATTTGTGATTCTCCTTATAAAAGTGATGTTTCACTCAAAACTCATTCCCCAAGCAGCCCGTATTTTCTCGCAATGCTTTGCGCGTAGCTGCCCGCGTCCGCTTTGCCTTGATGCACGGTAAAGGTGCGCCTGTCATCTGTCGCT
Source organism: Eubacteriales bacterium (assembly GCA_045606685.1). Lineage (GTDB taxonomy): Bacteria > Bacillota > Clostridia > Oscillospirales > CAG-272 > SVQP01. Next base: position 24,937 of record JAZUSJ010000219.1, on the reverse strand, counting down.
TGCGTATGCAGATATCCCACCTTGCGGCCGCACAGCTCAATCTTTGGTTGCATGTCACAAAGCTCGTGATGGTGTGTGATAAATACGCACTTGCCGCCTACGCGGCACAGCTCGTAGATGAAATTGGCGGCAATCGGCACTGCCTCGGCCGCTGAGGTTGAGGTGAAAGCCTCGTCGATCAGGGCAAGGCTGTTTTCTGTAAATTGCCTGAGCACCTCGGAGAGAGTGATGCATTCTTTTTCGAATCTGCCAACCGGGGTGGTGTTTGCCTGTTCTTCAACGGACGCCTTAAAGATTGCATCACAGATCGGCAGCGAGGCTTTTTTGGCGGGAACGGGCATGCCAAGCTGAAAATAATACTGCGCTACCGCCACCGAATTCAAAAATACGGTTTTTCCGCCGCTGTTGGGACCCGCCAGTATGTAGCAGCAAACGCCCGGTTCAAGACTGATCGTGTTGGGAACAATCTCGTCCTTTTGCTTGGCTTGGCATAGGCCGTCGTCGTACAAAGAAACGAAATGCATGCCTCTGTCCTCGCTGATTTCCGGAAAACAAAGGGGAATGTTTTTGTCCTTGAATATGCGCAGACGCTTGATCGCCTCTACCACAAACGCCAAAGATTCCGCCATTTCGTAATACGCGGTCAGTTTTTTCTGCGCGTATCGCAGACATTGGCTGTTGCAATGCGCAAGACCGCTGTTCATGACCTGCGACATAGCGCGCAGCAGGGCATAATTGACTCTTTGGCTGTCCTGGTATCCGAGCTTTTTATCCAAGGTCACAAGCGGGGCAAGGCAATGAAACTTGTCCTTCTCAAAATCCATGCGTAAAATACGGTCAAGCAGATCCCCGGATTTGTATTGCTCGCTGTTGATCGAAACAAGCCCCGCCTCCTTTGGCTCGAGCATTGCATTGAGATTGACACCGATCGTCACGCTGGAAACCGAACGCAGCTTTTCCGCGTTTTTTTCATAATATTGTGACAGGCGTTTATATTCGTCCGATTCCATGTCGCCCCTCACAAGAGAGAACAGGGCTTGGATTGCCTCTGATTCCACCGATTGCATATGTGGAGCAAGTGATTCATAAATAAACTGCGTCATTTCTACGTAGACGGTCGGCACAAGGATATTGTGCATTTTCTGCTCACCGTCCTTTGCACTCGGCTGCTCCTGCATCAATGACGAATACTCCCTTAAACGCTCGGAAAAATCACTCAAAAACTGCGATATTTCATCATTTTTCAAAATGTCTTGAAACATGGATTGCCTGTAGCGCAGCGTTTCGGGATCGGTGCTGATATATTTCTTTGCTCGGTCAAAAAAGCGATCCTTGGAAATTATCTCGGCTCTGGCATCGAACTGTAAGGCCGTCTGCTCCGAGGCACTCAAAAACATAAAGTCCATATAACCTCCAACAGTTTTATCAAAATTGCAGTAATGATCCGCAGTATCAGAATCGTCGACACATGAAAAATGATGTACGCGCTTTTGGAAATGTTGCATGCTTTCCAACAGTGATAAAGATCAACCAGATAAACCGTGAACAAAATCAAAGAGGGAAGCCCCACCATGGCGAAAAACACGAAATTGGGGATCATAAAAATCGCAAACAGCAGCACCCAGAAGGGTAGAACCGTGCGAAGTAATAACCGCTTGGAGATCAAAATGGAATAGGTCTCTCCCGCGGCTAACATTTTGATATACAGTTTGTATTCACTCATAACATATACCACACTCTGTTCAAGCCTTCTTGTAATAAATATTTTCCTTTCCACATCCGGGGCAATGGTCAAATTCTTTTGTGACCAGATCACCGCAGCAGGGGCAAATGTTTCGGAGTCCCGGAGTTAAATAGATGGGATGTACAAGTCCGGGCAGATAGATCAGCTCATCCCCAACCTCCAGTACCTCTTCAAAACGCGAATTGACCTCGACGTTGCGTGTCTTTCCGTTTGGTAGCTTTACCGTGACCACCAGCACGACGCTATCCGTGAGTGCAGAAGAAACGATTACCCATCCGTTATTGGCTTTGACACGCTTGACTATAGCGGTCAGCTTGGTGATCTTTCCATGAAATCTTTTGAAATTATGTAACGGTGCAACAATGCGCCAAAACACGACAAAGAGCAGCACAGCACCAATTAAGGGGATTGCCACGTGTGCATAACGGATGCACATAAATACAGCTAAAGCTAAAGCCGGCAAGCTCCAAAGCAGCCACTTGCCAAAAATGCGAAGCATTCGTTCTCTGCGGTATTTTTTCAAAGCAGGGTACGCTTCAAGAGCGCGCTTTTTTGCAGATTTGTACGAGTTCATTTTGGTGCTCCTTCGTGCTTTATTGAATAGAATTGCTGTGTTGACGGCATGTTGACCATATCTTTATGACAAGAAAAGTCGCAAAAAGGTTGGTGATTACGGCAATTTTCTTTTTAACACGTAATAATAGGGCACCTTCCCCAAATAATCATAGTCGTTATATTTATGCTCCATGATCAAATAATCCGTACCTTGCTCGGTGTGTATCTGATAATGATGGACTCGCTCTTGGAATTGATCAATAATCATGCCGGCAGAGTAGTTCAATTGGATTTTCACATCTCCGCAGTGACGTGTTTGAATACATATACCGCGATTGAAGAACTGCATGTTCACAAGCCAGAATCCACCTGTGCAATGCCTTTGATCGACGCGAAAATCAGACGGATGATTGACCAGATCAACCGTTTCCCATTCGCCTATCAAGCGATCATCCGCAACGAAGGGTACGTCCACGTTGTCGCGAGCTGCGTGAGTTTCGCGCTCGGAGTATTTTTTTGTGTTTTCCTGCTTGTAAATTCGAATGGGGCTATGTTCCGAATTGTTGATGAACATATCGACCATCCATTCGATCTCCATATACTTTGTTTGACCGATATAAAATACTCGGTACGGATTTGGCAAAACTACGTTAAATGCAGGGAGGATATAGTACAAATAATCTTTACTCCAAAAATACATCCACCTTTGGCATCCACCCGGCAAGAAGTAAAGTTGTTCGTGTTGCACCTCTTTTTTGATCAAATAGTTTTCATCGTAAGAGCTTTCCCGCTTTTCCGAATCTCCGCAATATATCCATTTTCCAATAACTTGCGGATCATCCTCAAACGGCATAGTTAAGATTTCTTTGATCAAAGGAATTGCGCCAGGCTGTACGTTTCCGCAATTCTCATCAATTTGATTGACCAGAACATTCTTTTGGCGAATGATTCTGGTGAGTGCAAGTTTTTTCTCTGCATAGATGCGACACTGCTGCGCGGGGGTGCAGGCAAGGAACTCCTTGATCTCGTCCAGCGAAAAATCCAACTGCTTGAGCTGCTCGATCAGCGCAAAGGTTTTGATCTTATCGGGGTGATAATAGCGGTAGCCAGAGTCCGGATCAATATGATCTGCGCACAGCACACCGATCTGATCGTAATAGCGCAGCGTTTGCACGCTTGCCCCGCACATCTTGGCAAATTCTCCGATTTTCAGCATGTTTTCACCTTCCTCTTGCTCGTTGTCTCTATTATAACATTATAGTCAACTATAGAGTCAAGGGGATTTTCAAAATTCGTGCTTTTTTTGTTCTGTCATTGACACTTTGCCCGAAGAATGTTATAATAAATGCAATAAGAACGGGAGGGACAGATATGAAACTTGAACTTGTTGCAACCTCGCAATACCATTCCACGCCCATCAGCCGCAAGCTTGCCTCGAATTTTATCGAGCTTGGCTACGGGCTGCAGGTGGAGGGCATGATTGCCGAAATGTTTTTTAACCGCAGCTTTGAGCCTTTTTACCCGTATCGCTTGATCAACAAGCTTTGGTTTGACCTTTTGGAGGATGAAAACGACCATGCCTCGCGCTGCGAGAATGACTGGCGCGTGTTTGACTGGTATCATTCCTCCTACGAGCATAACGCCTGGTTTGCCTTTCCGGGTGTGGCGGGGCATCAGCTTATCGAGGATGACTCCACCTTTGTGATCGAGCAGTCACCCACGGCAGACGTGCGCATCGGCATCGTTTCGGGCGGCTGTCACGGAGAGCATGCCATGCAGGTCATCAACGCGTCGGACGATTTTGGCGGCCTTGCGCAGGACGGAAAATACTGCTTTGCGGGCGTGACCTACACCTTCAAGGGCAAGATCAAGCTACTTTCGGGCGATCCCGTGCTGAAAATGGCCGTTTTCAAGGAGGGAAGCGTCAGCGATCCCGTGGCTACGTGCGTGCTTGGCGCGATCGGTCAGGACTACACCGAGGTATCGGCAGACTTTACCGTACCCGAGGAGGGAAGATACACCTTTGCGCTGCTGCTTTCTGCGCGCACAAGCGTGCTGTGCGATGACTTTTCGCTTATGCCCGAGGATGCTGTGTGCCGCATCAAAAAGAGCGCGGTCGAGGCAGGTGCGTACGTTTCTCCTGCCGTGGTGCGCTGGCCGGGCGGATGCTTTGCCTCGTTCTATAACTGGCGTGACGGTGTGGGGGCATACAGACCTCCCATGAAGTCGTATTTCTGGGGCGGCTATCAATATAACGACGTGGGGACGGATGAGCTTGCATCCTATGCCGAGGCCGTTGGCGGTGAGTCCATGATCTGCGTCAACGTGCATCATCCCTTCAAGCGGTATTTTGATTACGTACCGCCCGAACATCTGGACAAGGAACCGAATGATCCGACCATTGTTGCAGCTCGTCATGGCAGAGATCTGCCGCAATTTGCAAATATCGAGCAGGGGGCGCGCGAGGCAGCCGCCTGGGTGGAATACTGCAACGGTGACGAGAACACCGAGGGTGGTCGCGCACGCATCGCAAACGGACGCGTCAAGCCTTACAATGTGAAATACTGGGAGATGGACAACGAGGTGCATCGCTGGTTTACGCCCGCGGAATATGCACGCACTTGTATCATATATTCCAAGGCCATGAAGGCGGTGGATCCTACCGTGAAGCTTGGCATTGATACCTACAGCTATAGCCTTGAGGGCCTTGAAGTCATGCTCGATATTGCGGGCCTGCACATTGATTTCATTGCCGATCGCGGAAGCAGCGAAGATATGCTGCAAAAGAAGTTGGCCATCCTGCACGCATATAACCAACGCAACGGCACGCACCTGCGTTACTGTAATACAGAGTGGCTGCCCCTGAAGGGGACAGACGCTTATAACATGGTAGCGCGAGGGGATAACAAGTTGACCAAGTGCTTTATGTTCAGTAAGTGGGCTTACGCACTGGACGCTGCTTCGATTTTGATGATGTGGCAGAGATACGGTCAGGATATCGATTTTGTGAATTTCAATAATCTGGCAAACACGCACGCGCAGTCTGCCATTGAAACGCCCAAGGAGGGCGCATATCCCACAGCTGCGGGCATGGTGCTGCATCGATTTGCGCATACCAAGGCTTACAGAACGCTGAAATTGAAGGACTATCATCCTCATTGCGATGATCCTTGGCAGGTGCAGCTTTCCATCAATGAGCAGGGGGATGCGCTGGTGCTGAACGTGCTTAATAAGAGCGAAGAGGATTGTGAGATTACGCTGGAGCTTGCTTCCTTCGTAATCGCAAACGGCAGTTACAACGGCATTTCTTTGGCTGCGGAAAGCCTTGTGAGCATGAACAGGCTGAATGATATGCGGATCAAGGAGATTCCCGTATCGCTTACCGTGCAGGGCGGAGTTGCAAGTGTGTGCGCACGCGCATTTTCCTTTGCCGAATACGTCATCCCGCTGGATGATCAGGTTTTGGCATGATATACACCAAGAGAGCCGCACCCGGTGCGGCTCTCTTCGGTATTTGTCAGATATTTCTCTGTCTTTATGTACAATGTGTAAAATTACGGCAGGGGAGGCAGCATATAATTATTAACTATTTTTGAAATAATTCTTTACAAATGCAATAAATTGTGATATAATTATTAATGATCACAAAAAAATTGGGATTTTGAAAAAAATTCCGACAAAATTCATTCATTTATCACACAGAGTCCCGATTGCATCTGTATGATACAATGGAAGAAATCATAAAGACTAAATACAAGGAGGATCCCAAACTATGATGGATACCAAAATTCTTGTTGTGGATGATGACAACAATATCAGCGAATTACTTAAAGTGTATTTTACCAACGAGGGCTATGAGGTCAAGACCGCATCCGACGGCGTAGAGGGCATCAGCTTCTTTAAAATGTACGAGCCGGATATCGTGCTGCTGGACATTATGCTGCCCAAAAAGGATGGCTGGCAGGTCTGCCGCGAGATCCGCGAAATGTCCTCCAAGCCTATCATTATGATCACCGCAAAGGGCGAGGTGTTTGACAAGGTGCTGGGCCTTGAGCTGGGTGCTGACGACTTTTTGGTCAAGCCCTTTGATATGAAGGAGCTTTCCGCACGTGTCAAGGCAGTTCTGCGCCGTTATCAGGCACACACCAATCAGGATGATGACGAGGTGGTCAAGTTTGAGAACATCGAGATCAGCCGTCAGAAATACGAGCTCAAGCTCAAGGGCAAGAGCGTGGATATTCCCCCCAAGGAGCTGGAGCTTTTGTACTTCCTGGCTTCCAATTACAACCGCGTCTTTACCCGTGACCAGCTGCTGGACAAGGTCTGGGGCTTTGATTACCTTGGCGACTCCAGAACGGTTGACGTACACGTCAAGAGATTGCGCGAAAAGCTGGAGGGTGCTTCGGATAAGTGGATTCTGAAGACAGTCTGGGGCGTCGGATACAAATTCGAGCTGCTGGGTTGATTCAAGGCAGTGTTTAAGAGTCTGTTTTTTAAGTATATTTCAGCGTTTATGCTGATCATCGTGGTCAGCTTTATGCTGCTGATCCTGATCATCGGAAACATCATCAACGGCTATTCGCAACAGGCCAAGACCGAGGTCATCACCAATTCAGCAGCCGCTGCGTATACTTATGTGGACGAGAATTATCAAAAGGACGTGCCGTTTGAGCAGTATATCGCGGAAAACAGGCACAGCACGGCCGAAATTTTGCAGGCGCTGACCGTCAATGCCGACGGGATCACCATTATGCTGACCGATGACGACGGCACGCTGCTGATGGGCTGCGGTGTTGAGCAGGAGATGCTGATGGTGGGGCAGGTGCTGCCCATGGAGCAGCTGCAAGAGGTGCTGGACGGACAGCACGTGCGCACCAAGGATACTTTCGATGGGCTTTTTGACGAGGCGCACATCGTACACGCGCATCCCATGATGCACGAAAACGACGTATACGGTGTGCTTTTGGTCTGTGCGGATTCCTCGGACTGGAGGGATCTTCGCGATTCCACCGTGCAGGTCATCATGGCAGCCAGCCTGTGGGTAATGCTGGCTGCATTGATCGCGTTTTATTTCATCACCGAGCGTATCATCACGCCGCTCAAGGAAATGAGCCGCGCAGCCAAAAGCTTTGCAGCGGGGAAATTTGACGTGCGTGTGCCGGTACACGGAAACGACGAGGTGGCCGAGCTTGCGCGTGCAATGAATCATATGGCGCAATCCTTGGAGGCGCTGGATAATATGCGTACCTCGTTTATGGCCAATGTGTCGCACGATCTGCGCACACCCATGACCACCATTTCGGGCTTTATCGACGGAATTCTGGACGGTGTGATCCCGGCTGATCAGCAGACCTATTATCTCGGCATTGTGTCCGAGGAGGTTAAGAGGCTTTCACGCCTGGTCACGCAGCTGCTGGATCTGTCGCGCATTCAGGCGGGGGATCGCAAGTTTGTGTCCGCACCGTTTGATATTTGCGAGGTTTGCCGTCTGATCCTGATCTCGTTTGAGCAAAAGATCGACCAAAAGCAGCTGGACGTGGAATTTGATTGCGAGGACGAAAACATGTTCGTGCTTGCCGATCGCGATGCCATGTATCAGATCGTGTATAATCTGGTGGATAATGCGGTAAAATTCTCAAAAGAGAGAGGCACGCTTCGCGTCAGCCTGCACCGCGTCAAAAAAGGACAAAAGGTCAGAGTGCGCGTGTATAACCAAGGGCAGGGAATCCGCAAAGAGGATCTGCCGTACGTATTTGAACGTTTTTACAAGAGCGACAAGAGTCGCGGATTGGATAAGAAGGGCGTTGGTTTGGGGCTTTACATCGTAAAGACCATCATCGAAGCCCATCATGAGAGTATTGCTGTTGACAGTGTGGCGGGAGAATGGTGTGAATTCACCTTTACGCTGCCCGAGATCGATGCTCCCGAAAAAGCATGAGAGGAGGAGCGACGTTGGAAGATAAATATCAAGATATGCCCGAGCAGGCATCGGGCGAGAGTCATCAGCCTGCCGTGATAAGCGAGCAGGCATTTGTCAAAGAACCTGTGGCACAAGACGCTGCAGAGCAGACAGAAGAGATCGATATCAGTGATGCATACGAGCCGATCGACGAGCAGGAGCTGGCAAGACGAAAGCTGGCCGAGCAGGAATCGGCAGCGCAGGAGTTGGCCCAAAAGGCGCAGCAGGCGTTTGACAGAGAACAGGAGCAAAAGCAAGAACAAGCCGAGGCGCAGGCGGCCGAGCAGGAGGTATATCAGTACCGCTGGAATTACGAGGAGCAACGCAAGGCTGACCTGAAAAATGCTTCGGATAAGAAGCGCTCAGGCAACCGTGGCGTGTGGATCTATGCAGGCATTATGACTGCCGTTTTTGCCCTTTGCTTTTGTCTTTTGATCGGTGTGCTGATCTATGATGCACTCAATCCCCCCGAGGTTGGAGATACCATTCTGCAGGGCGGCTTTGCAGGCAACGTCACGGTCATAGGCGGCGGTGACGAGCAGACCATTGAGATGAGCGCCTTGGAATCGGTGCGCAACTATACCGTGGTCATTACCGCGCAAACGGATGAGGGAACCTCTACGGGAACCGGCATCGTGCTGACGCAGGACGGCTATATCGTCACCAATTATCACGTCATCGAGGATGCACATACCATCAAGGTCAAGTTTTATAATGGTCAGGCCATGGTTGCCGAGGTGATCGGTTTTTCTGAGATCGATGACATTGCTGTGATCAAGGTCAATGCAACGGGGCTGTACTATGCAACGCTCGGCAGCTCGTCGGAAGTGGTGGACAGCCAGAATGTGTATGCCGTGGGTACGCCCGCAGGCGAAGAATATGCCTGGAGTGTGACCAAGGGCGTGGTATCTTACGGTCAAAGAGACGTCAAGATCTATGATGACGAGGGTATTCTGGTCAAGAAAATGAAGCTGATCCAGACCGATACGCCTGTCAACCCGGGTAACTCGGGCGGGCCTTTGGTCAATTCGGACGGTGAGGTGCTGGGTATTATCACCATGAAGCTTTCGGGCCAGTATGAGAATATGGGCTTTGCCATTCCGATCGATGGCGCGATGGTGCTGATCAACAATATCATTGAAACGGGCGAGCCGGGAGAATCTCCCATTACCACCAAGCGTCCTTTGATCGGTATCGTGGGCGTTGGCGTACAGGCAGGTACGTATTATGCGGATATGGGCGATAGCATCAGCTCGGATCCCGCGGATCTCGAGAAATATCCCGACAGGGTATTTTACGCGCCGCATACCGGTGTTCTGGTCAAGGAAACAACCCCGGGACTGGATGCCGCTAATAAGCTGCAGGTCGGGGACATCATTGTTATGGCAGACGGTCAGGAGCTTGTTTCCATTTACGACCTGATGGCCGTGATCAATGAACACAACGGCGGAGAAACGGTTGAAATCACCTATTATCGCAATGGCGTTGCCAATGTCGTGGAAGTAGAGCTTGGCTACGCTGAATAATACAGGAGGAAACGATGACTTGGGACTTATGGCTTTTTGAGCACATCGGTGCATGGGATTACCTGATACGTATCGTGGTAGCATGCCTGTGCGGTGGGCTGATCGGTCTTGAGCGAACCAAACGTCTCAAGGAGGCGGGAATACGCACGCATATCATTGTTGCGCTTGGCGCGACCTTGATCATGGTGGTTTCCAAATACGGCTTTGCCGACGTGATCGGGGCGGATGCCTCACGTATTGCGTCCAACGTGATCACGGGCATCAGCTTTTTGGGTGCGGGTGTGATCTTTGTGCGCGGAGGATCGGTCAAGGGCTTGACCACCGCCGCAGGCATCTGGGCAACTGCCGCAATCGGCCTTGCGCTTGGTGCGGGCATGTATACGGTAGGCGTGCTTTGCACGGTGCTTATGATCATGCTGCAGATCTCGTTGCATAGATTTCTGCCGGGGGATATGCAGTCCTCCAAGGAGCTTTTGCTGGTGATCTCCAAGGACTATCACACCGTTATGCCCCAAATTCGCAAAAGACTGGAAGAAATGAAGATACTGATCTCCGGCGTGGAGATGGAAAAGCTGGACAACGGTGACGTGCGCGTCACGCTGGACGTGCGCCTGCACAAGGACAGCATCAGCGACGAACTGCTTGACCTTGCGGACCAATTCCCCGAGATCAAGTCGATCGTGATGTAAATGAAAAGAGAAGGGGAAGCCGCTGGGCTTTCCCTTGTTTTTTTGTTAGGTATTATCGGAAATTGTGAGCCCTTGCGACACCGCGCTTGCGCAGGTGTCATCCTTGAGCGTAGCGAAGGATCTTGCAAGGGCGAGAAGAGTAGCTTGTGCCTTGCCCGAATTTTTATCAAGATCCTTCGCTGCGCTCGAGGATGACGGATAAAAATTCGGGCGATCCCCGAATACTTTTACTATTTGAATGGACTAAACAACCCGACAGCTTTCACTGTCGGGTTGTTTTATTCGTTACATATTGTCCACTTGAACGTTTCCTTGAAATCATTCATGCAATCGGGGCAAATCCAGTAGTAATTGTCTGCAGTGGTATATCCCTGATGTAAAGTATCAGGATAATGGGCAAATTTATCCCAGCAAAACTCGCAATGATCGTGATCCTTTTCCACGGGAAATTTGCGTAAATACAGCGTTTTTCCCAGCAAGTACGAATCCTGTCTTCTCAGTCTCCAGTCGCTGTTGTCCGGCATACGTACTTACCCCAAAAACGGATTGAGCTTTGCTGCTTCCTTCATGCCGAAGATGACCGAGCGCGGCTTTTTGGACTTGAAGATGGCAGAGCCGGCCACGATGACGTTGGCACCTGCACCGGTGCAATAGCCCACGTTTTCAGGCGTGATGCCGCCGTCTACCTCAATGTCTAACTTCAAGCCGTTTTCTATGCAGTATCTGCGCAGCACGCGCACCTTATCAAGCATGGGCATCATGAAGGACTGACCGCCAAAGCCCGGCTCAACCGTCATGACCGTGACCTGCGAGATCTTGGAAAGATAGGGGAATACGCGCTCAATGGGTGTCTTGGGCGAGATGGCAATACCCACACGCATTTCATGTGATGCGATGGAACGGATCACCGCCTCAGGATCATCGGTGCTTTCGATATGGAAGGTGATCAGATCCGCGCCTGCACGCACAAATCTGTCTACGTAACGAATGGGATCGTTGATCATCAGATGCACGTCAAAGATCAGCTTGGTATCCTTGCGGATGCCTGCGACCAGCTCCGGGCCAAAGCTGATATTGGGAACAAACGCGCCGTCCATGATGTCCAGATGCAGATAGTTCGCGCCTGCGTCCTCTACCTTTTTGATTTCATCGGCCAGATGCGCGTAGTCGGCAGCCAGCAGGGAGGGAGCGATATAAGTCATAATTTTTTGTTCCTTTCTGTTGCGAAATGTAGAATTTTGTCATACGCTATAGTGTGAAGATACGCACAGCAGCAGCGGCAGGGAATGCCAAAGCAAGAGAAGTTTGAAAAGATGCCGCAGGGTACTGTGCTTTTTATATATGCGTGATCAGGCAGACTGCGTGCGCTGCCATGCCAAGCCCCTCTCCGGTAAAGCCAAGATGCTCCTCGGTGGTGGCTTTGATATTGATGCGATTTTCGTCGCACCCAAGTGCCAATGCAAGATTTTGCTTCATGAGCGGAATGTGTGGGGCAAGCTTGGGGGCTTGCGCGATCACGGTGGCATCGATATTGCCGATGCAGTAGCCGTTTTGCGTCAGCAGAGCGGATACGTGCTGTGCAAGCTTTAAGCTGTCAGCGCCCTTGTAAGCAGGATCGGAGTCAGGAAAATGCTTGCCGATATCTCCCAAGGCGGCTGCGCCCAGCAGCGCGTCCATGATAGCGTGGGTAAGCACGTCCGCGTCCGAATGTCCAAGCAGTCCCTTTTCGTAAGGGATGCTGACACCGCCAAGGATCAGCTCGCGCCCTTTGACAAGGCGATGAACGTCGTAACCGTGTCCGATCCTCATGCTTCGTCCTCCTGATCGCGCATCCGAAGGATCATTTGCGCATAGGGAAGGTCATCCGGCTCTGTGATCTTGATATTCTGTGCCGAGCATTTGACCATTTTGACCGGGTGCTTGACAAACTCGATCAAGGAGTTATCATCGGTTGCGGTGAATTTATGCTCGATGGCCGCGTAGCTTGCGGCAAGGTAGAGCGCATGGCGGAATACCTGGGGCGTTTGTGCCTGCCAGCAAAGCGCGCGCTCGGGGGTTTGGGTGATATATCCCGCTTTATCCACCACCTTGACCGTATCCTTGGCGGGAATTCCCGCGGATGCGGCATCGGTTCTGTAGGCCGTGCGGCATACCAGACTGATCTCCTCCGGTGTGGTCAGGCAACGTGCCGCGTCCGCAATGGCTACGTAGCGCACCTTGTCGCTCACCGCCTCTGCGCCTGCAAGTGCCGAGGCTTGTCTGGTTACGCCACCTGCCACTACGCGCGTCAGCTTGGTAATGCCGTATTTTTTCTTGAAGCCCTCGTACAAGTCGATCTCGTCCTCCTTTGCCGCGACAACGATCTCCTTGATGCAGGGGGTATTCTGATACGCCAGCAGCGTATGCACCACGATCGGCTTGCCCTCCAGCAGCAGCATCTGCTTGGTTACGTTGGTGCCCATGCGCGTGCCGTTTCCGCCCGCTACGATCACAGCGGCGGTATAGTTACGCTTTCCGGCCTCTTTATCGGCAGCACGCAGCACGTCGGCAACGTCGCGGGCAGCCTCTTTTGCAGTATAACTCATTTTTTCTCACTTTCGTCCAGAGCATTGATCGCATCAACGCGAGGCTGATGGCGACCGCCCTCAAATTCTTGGTTTAAAAATGCTTCAACCAGCTCGCAAGCCACGCCGTAACCTACGACGCGTGCGCCAAAGCAAAGCACGTTGGCATCGTTATGCATGCGTGTTGCGCGGGCAGAGAAGGTATCAGAGCAGCAAGCGGCACGAATGCCTGCATGCTTGTTTGCACACATGGACATGCCAATGCCCGTGCCGCAGATCAGGATCCCCGTCGTGTAAGCCCCGCTCTGAATTTGAGAACACAGTGCGTGCGCAATGTCGGGATAGCTGCAGGCTTCGGGGCTGTAGCAGCCAACGTCCAGCGCTTCAACACCGTTAGTGGCAAGATACTGCTTGATCTGTTCCTTCAGAGCATATCCTGCATGGTCGCATCCGATGACAATTTTGTTGATAAGCATATTCTGTGTTCCTCTCCGTATTTGAAATTATTGATTTTGCTTGGCAAGACGTTCGTTTCTTTCGCGCTCTGCCTGCGAGGGGCGCAGGTAAACGGGTGCGAGCGTGGTATCATCCGTGACACCACCGTTCTTGTATGCCGCAAGTCCGCAAAGCGCTACGCTGTAGCCGCTCTGGCAGCGCAGCTCCTCGGGAACGGGCAGGGCTGCGGTTTTTTGCAAGCCCTCGCACGTGATATCGTAGCCGTCACCGACCAAGTAAATGGGCTGATCCATTGCGGCCAGCTCCTCGTCCAGCTCTGCGATCGAGATCGCGCGGTCGGGGCAAAGACGCGTCAGCTTGCCGTCCTTGCAGGAAAACAGCGCGTTGTAGACCTGTGCGCGTCGCGCGTTCATAACGGGGCAGATCATGCCGTTCATATATCGCAGATTATATGCAAGAGCCTCCAGCGTGGATACGCCCGCGCAGGGAATATTTTTGCCAAAGGCCAATCCCTTGATCGTGGCAATGCCGATACGCACACCCGTAAACGAGCCGGGGCCTTGGCTGACGGCAAACAATTCAACGTCGTCCACCGTCCATTCTGCCGAGCGCAGGACGGATTCGATCATGGGCAGCAGCGTCTGACTGTGGGTGTTGCCCGTATTGAGTGTATAGTGTGCGATCAGGCGCTCGTCCTCGCACAGGGCCACCGTGCCGACAACGGCGGTGGAATCAAGAGCCAAAATCTTCATCTGTCAGATCCTTTCTATCAAGATCTCGCGGCTGTCCGGCTGCTCGGTGTCATTTTTGGTAATGGTGACGCGCAGATAGTGCATGGGAAGCGCGTACGGAATCTTTTCGCACCACTCTGCAATGCAAATGCCGCGGTCGGGATAATCGTCAAAGCCCATGGAGTACAGATCGTCCTCCGAGTCGATGCGGTACATATCGAAATGAAACAGCGATTGCTTGGTGGTTTTATTGCGGTATTCGTTTACTAAGGTAAAGGTGGGGGAGCGCACAAGGCTATCGGGAGAAAGGATTGATGCAAAGCCGCGCGTAAAAGCGGTCTTGCCCACGCCGAGATCTCCGTAAAGGGCAACGAAGCGGGGCAACGATTTATCATCGGCCATAGCACTTGCCAGCGCCGCGCCTACTTTCTCGGTTTCGGCGGGGCTTTGCGTCCCGACGCAAAGCGGTAAAGTAAAGTCTTTATTCATATGTATATCCTGTCAAAACACTTATTCAAACTAATTATAACACAAAAAGCCCTTATTGTAAAGGGCTTTTTGTATTTTCTCATTCAGAAATCATGTCTTGCATATCCTCCAAAGGGATCAAACCGTAATATTTGGTTGAGCCGGTTTGGGAAATGTAAACGCTGTATTTGTCCGCGATCATGACCTTCATGACTCGGTCGTAGTACGCCCCGAGCTCCTCTTCAAGCAAGTTGTTGTCCCGACGTATTTGGTCGGCATCTACGGTGTAAAGATGGATTGGTACATGGTACTGTCCGTCAAGCTCGACGCAGTCAAATATCATATGCTCATGGTCAAACAGGTCTGTAGAATGGTATGCCGTTTCGTGATTTGATACGTTGATGTAGATAAAGCATTGGTCAAAGAGGATAGCGGTCGCTGTGTTGAAGCCGTTTTCAAATACGGGTGTGTAGCGGTGGAAGTTTGCAAGATCCTTGGATAAGCCGGCCTTTACTCCAATGTCTTCGCAAAACAGCGTTCGGTTGACCTGAAAAGCACAAAGGAATTCCATGCCGTTATGGGATTGGGCTATCTGCTCCGGGTTCTCGTATCTGACCCAAACGTAATGATCCTTGCAACAGAATTGGAAAGCTTCAATTTCCGGATGCGTATGCGTTGGAGTGTAATATGCGCAAGCATAGTAGTAGTCTTCGGCATTGAATTTGACCAGCATCGGTTGCAATCCGTATTGTTTGATTTGATAAAGCTTGATGGCGAATGAAGTTGGCGCAGGAGAGATAAACGCGTTTTGCTCTTCCATATAGTCTTCTATACCGATCATCAGATGCTTACCCAGCCCCGATTCATAGATTTCGTCCACCTTGGTGTATCGGATTTCGGCCGAGTCTATCCTTTCCACCGTGCCGCTTTGATCGAAAAACACGAAGTAATACGAATTTTCAATGCGGTATATCGCTATCTGCCCCCATGTGCCTTCCGCGTAAGGATTTCGTATTACAGAGCAAGCTTTGGTGCGCTGTATTCTTTGAATGATCGAGAGCTCGGCGGGGGAGTCTGCATAGAATTGAAGAAAATCGTCGCTGAACTGTGCAAGCATTTCCACATTGTGCGCAATATCATCGTACCACTGGCCGTTCAGGGTGATTCTGCCATGTTGGACAGTACCGTCTATTGAAGCGATCTCGGAATCGTAAGGCAAGCAAAATCGCTCTGCACAGAACGTGATGGTTTGCAGATAGGAGTCCTCTATCACGGTTTCCAAGCCGTACTCATAGCCGTACCAATCGTCAGGTGGCACGGGAACGGGAGTTTGCGTGGTCTGCTCGGATTCGGTAATCAAGTCCTCGGTCGTATGCTCAGTATCAATTGCCGTTTGCTGTTCGGGTTTTGGCTTTTCGGGCGTTTCTACCATGGAGCAGGCACGCAACAGCACACCGATTAAAAGTACACACGCACACAGAAAAATGATCAGATACAATGATGCGGTGCCAACGATCAAAAGCGGCTTGAAATTTCTTTTTTTCTCCTGCATTGCGTGCACTCCTTTCCTTACACTATGCTTTCAGTATAACATAAAAAGCCCTTTCTGTAAAGGGCTTTTTGTATAAGAAAATTGGATTTTATGACTTGTCTGCATCAGCCTTTGCACGGTCGGAAACCTGCTCGCGCGTGCCGTCGGGGCGCACGATCACCGTGTTATCCAGAATGCCTGTCATGGATGCGCGGAATTCGCGGATATACTCGGTACGAAGCGCTGCACGCTCCTCAAGCTCTTCAGGTGTCAGCTGCTCGCCTCTTTTGACTTTGGCGGCAAGCTGGTTGATGCGATCTATTTTTGCCTGTTCCATAGAAAATTCCTTTCTCAGTCAGCGGTGTAAAGCTTATAGAGGTCTGCATACATACCGCCTTTTTCGGTCAGCTCTTTGTGCGTACCCTCTTCCACGATACCGTCCGCAGTCAGCACCACGATGCGATCTGCATTTTTGATGGTGGTCAGACGGTGCGCAATGGTGATGGTGGTTCTGCCCACGGTCAGCTTTTCAATGGATTTCTGTACCAGTCGTTCACTTTCGTTGTCAAGTGCGCTGGTAGCCTCGTCCAGAATCAGCACAGGGGGATTTTTGAGGAATACGCGGGAAATCGAAACGCGCTGACGCTGACCGCCCGAAAGCTTGAGTCCGCGCTCGCCCACGTAGGTATTATATCCATCGGGCAGCTCGTTGATGAATTCATCCGCACCTGCCAGCTGGGCAGCCGTCACGATCTCCTCATCGGTGGCATCCGGCTTGCCGTATGCGATATTCTCGCGGATCGTACCGGAGAACAGGTATACGTTCTGCTGCACGATGCCGATATTCTGACGCAAGGAGCGCATGGTCACGTCCTGAATATTCTGTCCGTCCAGCAGGATCTGACCGCCCTGCAGCTCGTAAAAGCGGGGAATGAGTGAGCAAAGCGTGGTCTTGCCGCAGCCCGAGGGGCCGACCAGCGCGACGTTTTCGCCTGCGCGCACGTGCAAGGTCAGATTAGTCAGCACGTTCTGCTGCTTGTCCTCCTCGTAGCGGAAGGTCACCTTGTCCAGCAGAATATCACCCTTGACCTTGTCCAGCACCTTGGCGCCCGGCTTGTCCTGAATGTCCGGCTCTACGTCCAGAATTTCGGAGAAGCGTTCAATACCTGTCATACCGCGCTGGAACTGCTCGGTAAACTCCACAATGCGGCGCACCGAGGTGAACAGCGTGGACACGTACATCAAAAATGCAATATAGTCAGCCGCAGCCAGACTCAGAATCGGATTTTGAGCGGTGAGCAGCAAAGCCCCGATGACCACGACAACGATATACAAAAGCCCTTCAAAGAAGCGTGTGGACGCCTGGAACATACCCATATAGCGGTACATCAGGCCCTTGATGCCCAAAAATTTGGTGTTGCCTTGACGGAATTTTTCAATCTCGGTTGGCTCATTGGCAAACGCCTTGACCTCGTGAATACCCAAGAGGCTGTCCTCTACCTGAGAGTTCAGCTCACCGACCTGTGAACGCGATTGGCGGAAGGCTTCCTTCATTTTGCCATTGAACGAGATCAGTACCAGCACCATGATCGGGATCATGGCAAAGGTGATCAGCGCAAGCACGGGATTGATGACCAGCAGGATGATGAACGAGCCGATGATCTTGACGCCCGCAATAAAGAATTCCTCGGGGCAGTGGTGCGCAAACTCGGTAATATCGAACAGGTCGTTGGTGATGCGCGACATCAGCGTACCGATCTTGGTGTTGTCAAAATACGAAAAGCTCAGCTTTTGCAAATGCCCGAACAGGTCTCTGCGCATGTCGGTTTCCATCTTTGCGCCTACGATATGTCCGCGGTTGGCCATGAAATAGTAGGCCAGCGTGTCGATCAGACGCATCAAGAGATAAACACCGCCAAAGGTCAGGATCAGCGACACAGTCAGCGTTTCGGGCTCGGTTTCGGCTCTGCCCGTGATGTTGCGCACGATCAAGGGGAGCGCAAGCTCGCACATGGTGGTCAGCGCAGCGCAGCAGAGGTCGAATACCAGATCTCTGGTATAGGGCTTGTAATAGGGAAGAAAACGCTTCAAGGGATGCGTTTTCCCGTTTTTATTCTTAGCCAAAACAGACTCTCCTTCAAAAATATCATAAAGATAGAAATTTGCATTTTGCAAATTTCCACCTTAACATTTCGCATTTGCGAAATATTTCACTCGCGCGTAGCGCGAATTTCACTTTTGCGTAAGCAAAAATTTCACGTTCCGCCCATGGCGGAATATTTCATGTTCTTGGGGCTGTTGCACAGGCAACAGCCCATATTTTAGCTTTTATGCGCGGAGCGCAATACCCAGCTTGAACTTCAGATCATTGATGATCTTCTTGGAGATCTTGTCAGCTTCTTCAACGGTCAGGGTTCTGTCGGATGCACGCAGCGTGACGCGGAATGCAACGCTCTTCTTGCCCGCACCCAGCTTTTCACCGCGGTAAATGTCGAACAGCTCCACGTTTTCGACTAAAGTGCCGCCTGCCTTGGCGATCACGCTCATGATCTTGCCAACCTCCAGCTCTTCCTCGCAAACGAACGCGTAGTCACGGGTAGCAGCGGGGAACTTGGGCAGAGGCTTGTAGTCGGGCTCGGTGTTGGAAACCTCGAACAGCGCGTCAAAGTCGATCTCTGCGCACAGAACGGGAATGCTCATACCGTAGTTGTCAGCCACAACGGGATGGATCTGACCGAATACGCCCAGATACTTGCCGTCGGCTGTGGTCACGGTAGCGCATCTGCCGGGATGGTAAGAGGGATTTTCGGTGCAAGCGGTATATACGGGAGCCTTGACGCCTGCCATCTTGAGCAGGTTTTCCACAGCACCCTTCATGTCGTAGAAATCAGCATCGCCGTACATGCCCACGGTCACGACCGTCTTTTCCTCGGGCAGGTTAGCGGGATCTGCATCGGGCAGATAAATGGTAGCCATTTCAAACAGACGCACGTTCTGGTTGGAGAAGTTGTTGTTTCTCTGCAAAACCTCCATCAAAGAGGGCAGAGCGGTGGTGCGCATGACGCTGGTGTCCTCACCAAGCGGGTTTGAGATGACGACAGAGGTGCGCAGCGCGCTGTCTGCAGGCAGAGCGATCGCGTCATAGTACTTGGGACTGATGAACGAGAAGGTCTGGATCTGCGAGATGCCCATGCCGTACATCAGCTGCTCGGTTGCAACGAAAAGCTTCTGCTTGGGGGTACGCATGCCCTGGGTGGTTTCAGCCTTGATGCAGGAGGAGGGAATTCTGTCATAGCCCCAGATACGCACGATCTCTTCTGCAATATCCTGCATGCAGCCAAGGTCGGAGCGGAAGGAGGGGACGTAGATGTTGCCGTCCTGTACGCGACACTCCAGCGTTGCAAGAATGTCGATCATAGTCTGCTCGTCGATCTCTGTGCCAAGGAACTTGTTATACTTTTCGGGTGTGAAGGGCAGAACAGTCTGTTCCTTCTTGCCGGGATAAACGTCGATCAGGCCGTCAACAACGTCGCCGGCGCCCAGCATTTCAACCAGCTGGCAAGCACGCATCAGGCCGGGCAGGCAGTTTTCTGCGTCAAGTCCCTTTTCAAAGCGTGCAGAGGATTCGGTTCTCATGCCGTTCTTCTTTGCAGTCACGCGGGTGTCGGGGCCCGAGAAGCAAGCGGACTCGAATACGACGGTTACGGTGTCGTTTTCGATTTCGCTATTGAGTCCACCCATAACGCCTGCCAGTGCACAAGCCTTGTTTTGGTCAGCAATGACCAGCATGGAGGAATCCAGCGTGTGGCTGATGTTGTCAAGGGATACGAATACCTCGCCGTCGCCTGCGCGGCGTACGTTGATGGTCTTACCCTCGATCTGCTTGTAATCAAAGGCGTGCATGGGCTGGCCGTATTCCAGCATGACATAGTTGGTAATATCAACGATATTGTTGATGGGACGCACGCCTGCTGCGCGCAGACGCATACGCATCCAGTCGGGAGAGGGAGCGATCTTGACGTTCTTGACTACCTTTGCAGCATAGCGGTAGCAAAGATCGGGCGCGCTGATGCCAACGGAGAGGTAATTGTCGATGGAGTCACCGTCACCTGCACCCTTGACAGATACAGGGGGGATATGCCATTCCAGATCCATGGAAGCAGCGGTTTCGCGTGCAAGACCGATGACGGACAGACAATCAGGGCGGTTGGAGGTGATCTCAAACTCGACCACCGTGTCGCGGATCAAGAGGCAATCGCAAACGTCCTGACCGAGGTACTGACCGTAGCACTCGTCCAAGATCCAGATGCCGTTTTCTTCCTTGCCGGGGCAGTCGTGAGAGGTAAGTCCCAGCTCGCCAAACGAGCAAAGCATACCGTTGGAGTCCACACCGCGCAGCTTTCCTGCCTTGATCTGCTTGCCCTCGGGCAGCATGGCGGGTGCAACTGCTGCGGGGACGATGGCACCGACGAACACGTTTTGCGCACCGGTGACGATCTGAATGGGAGCCTCGGCTGCCACGTCGATCTGGCAGATCCAAAGGTGATCGGAGTCGGGGTGACGCTCCATGGCGATAACCTTACCGATCTTGACGTTGGTCACGTCGCCTGCAAGTACCTCAAAGCCCTCAACCTTGGAGCCTGTGTCGGTCATGCGGTCGCAGTATTTCTTGGTGTCGGTAATTTTATCCGTATCAATATAATCGTGAAGCCAATTGAATGAAAGATTCATATTTCTGCTCTCCTTTCTCAGAACTGCTCAAGGAAACGAACGTCGTTCTCATAGAACAGACGGATGTCGTCCACGTGATACTTGAGCATGGCGATACGCTCGATACCCATACCGAACGCAAAGCCGCTGTATTCCTCAGGGTCAATGCCGCACATGGAAAGCACGTTGGGGTGTACCATGCCTGCGCCCAAAATCTCGATCCAGCCCTCGCCCTTGCAAAGTCTGCAGCCCTTGCCGCCGCATGCGAAGCAGGAAACGTCAACCTCTGCGCTGGGCTCGGTGAAGGGGAAGTGGTGGGGACGGAAGCGGCAACGGGTTTCCTCGCCAAACTGTGCTTTTGCAAAGGTCTCCAGCATGCCCTTGAGGTCACCCATGGTAATGCCCTTGTCTACGACAAGACCTTCCATCTGATGGAACAGGGGGCTGTGCGTTGCGTCCATAGCGTCGGAGCGGTAAACGCGGCCGGGGGAGATGATGCGGATGGGGGGCTTTTGCACTTCCATGGTTCTCGCCTGAACGGGAGAGGTCTGGGAGCGCAGCAGGATGTTATCCGTGATGTAGAAGGTATCCTGCGTATCTCTTGCGGGGTGATTTTCCGGGATGTTGAGCTTCTGGAAGTTGTAAAGGTCGTATTCTACCTCAGGGCCTTCCGCAATAGAGAAGCCCATACCGATAAAGATCTCTTCCATATCTCTCTGTACGCGCGTCAAGGGGTGTACGTGACCGACGCGAGCGGTCTTGCCGGGCATGGTAATGTCCAAGCGTTCAGCCTTGAGCTGCTCTGCCAGCGCCTCTGTCTTGAGTGCCTCTGCCTTTTCTGCAATGGCGGCCTCAATGTCTGCGCGTACCTGATTTGCCAGCTGGCCGATCACGGGACGCTCCTCGGCAGTCAACTTGCCCATGCCGCGAAGCACTGCGGTCAGCTCGCCCTTTTTGCCAAGGTATTGAATTCTGATCTGCTCAAGATCTTCGCCGCCGGCAATCTTTTCAAGCGCCGTCGTGCGAATTTGATTCAGCATTTCTTTCATGTTGTTTCCTTCCTTTTATTGTTCAAAAAATGATTTGTAAAAATATAAAAACCGTCCCACAGACATGGGACGGCAAAATTACCGCGGTACCACCCAAATAAAGGCGTGTGGCGCATATGCGCACAAAGCCAACACTCTGCCGACCGATAACGGTGTCTGCCGTGTCCCACTACCGCTCACGGTTCACAGGACCTGCTCCGAAGGGAAATGCAACACACGCCACGCAAGATCGCTTTCAGCCGCGTCGATCCTCTCTGTGTACGCTTTTTCGTGTGCGCTGACTTCATCATCGCATTTACCGCTACATTATATCATAATGAAAGATAAAATGCAAGAGGTTTTGAGAATATTTTTGCGAGAACGGCCGATTTTTGTGCGTAGCCCACGCGCTATACAAAAACTGTATTTTGTCCTATTTTCTTTTCTTGACTTCACGGGGGCTGCATGGTACAATGGAACTGATAAGAAAAGAAGGGAGCAGGTCTATGAGCAAAAAGAAAATCATCGTTTTGGTCTCCTTTTGCGTGCTGTTTGCGTTTTTGCTTGTGGGCATGCTTGCAGGCTCAGCAGCGCTGCTTTTACTTGGCAATACGCAAGGGCTGATCGGAGAATTGCTGTCCGGTACAGAGCTGCCGCCGCTGTTTGAAAGGCTTCCATCAGATAAGGAGCAAGCCGATCAAACCGAGCCGACAACCGAGCAGGACAGCACACCTCCCGAACCCGCGGGGGACGTGATCGGGATCGATTCCTCTCTCCTTGAGGATTTGCCGCCCGACGTCATAATCGGTGGCGAGCTTGACAAGGTCGAAACGCTGCCGGATGAAATGTATGATTATTTTGATTTCACGATGACACAAATACCGACGTACGCAGGCTTTTCCAGAGTGCATAAGGGGATGCGACTCGAGCTCGTGATCAATATCATGGGCAAGCCGCACCGCTATATTCACCTGACCGAAGAGAGCGTGGTGCTGTTATGGAATACGGATACCCAAGAAAACGTTACCATCAAGGTTACGTTCGGGCAGGGCGAATACCAAACCGAAGAGGACAGGTGGAATGATGCAAGAGTGACGGATGTGATCAGATAGAGAAAAGGCAGAGGTCTTCATTATGGGCTTCTGCTTTTGTTATTTTATATGCTAAAAAAGCAGGAATTTGCTCAAAATCGAACAAATTCCTGCTATTTTCCGGCTGATTTTCAGCACGACGGCTCTGCCTAATTTCGTATCAAATGATGCCCAATGCAATCACCGCAGTCACGCCGATCAATACGGCCAGCTGCAGCACAAGGATCACGGGAATGACAAGCATCTGCCAATGCTTGGTTTTGTGGTGGATGAGCAGCATGGTCAAAAGCATGGCTGCCGATCCGCCAAGCAGCGGAAACGTGGTAAACAGCACCTTTTCGGGAATACGCAAAGCAACCTTGCCTGTCTTGGACGCAGCCTTATCCCAAATGCAGACCACAACCGAGATCACCGAAATCACCACCACCCATGCCGCAAGCAGGGCGTAGTACAGGGTGTAAGGCTCCAGATTTTCCAGCATTTGTGCAAAATCCATGATATCTCCTTATGCCTTGAAGCTGTCTCTCAGACCAACAACGCGGTTGAAGGTGTCCGCATTCTTGGAGTCCTTGCAGAAGTAGCCGACACGCACGAACTGGAATTTATCTCCTGCCTTTGCGTCGTCCAGGCAAGGCTCAACCATAGCGCCCTCGATCTTGGTGAGAGATTCGGGGTTGAGGAAATCCAGATAGGACTTGCCCTCGGGAACGTCAGCCGTGTTCTCAATGTTGAACAGACGGTCATAGAGCATTACGGTTACGGGCTTTGCATACTTTGCAGACAGCCAATGGATGGTACCCTTGATCTTTCTGCCGTCAGCGGGCATGCCGTTACCGGTTTCCAGATCTGCAGTCGCGTGGATCTCCTTGATGCTGCCATCCTCGTTCTTGACGATCTCACCGCAGCGGATGATATAGCCGCCCATCAAGCGCACCTCGCTGTCCGGCTTGAGTCTGAAGAACTTGGGAGGCGGAACCTCTGCAAAGTCGTCCGCGTCGATATAGATCTCGCGCGTCATGGGAACGTCGCGTCTGCCAAGCTCTTCCTTTTGCGGATGATTGGGCAGGCTGATCATTTCCTCTTTATCCTCGGGATAGTTGTCGATGATGACCTTGATGGGATCGATGATGGCAACGCGGCGCAGCGCGTTTTCGTTCAGGTCATCGCGCACGCAAGCCTCCAGCTGGCGCACGTCAACGGTGTGGTCGGTGTTGGTCACACCTGCTTCGCGCACAAACGTGAAGAGCGCAGCAGGGGTATAGCCGCGGCGGCGCAGACCGCACAGGGTGGGCAGACGGGGATCGTCCCAGCCGTCCACGTGACCTTCTTCAACCAGCTGGCGCAGATAACGCTTGGACATGACCGTGTAGGTGATGTTCATGCGGCCAAATTCCCACTGGTGAGGCTTTTGCTCAAAGCCGATCTTATCCACAACCCAGTCGTAAAGGGGACGGTGGTTTCTGAACTCACTGGAGCACAGGGAATGGGTAATACCCTCTAAAGCGTCCTGAATGGGATGCGCAAAGTCATACATGGGATATACGCACCACTCATCGCCCTGACGGTGATGGTGGATGTGCTTGATTCTGTAAATAACGGGATCGCGCAGATAGGGGTTGTCGCTGGAGGGATCAATCTTTGCGCGCAGCGTGCGTGCGCCATCCGGGAACTCACCGTTCTTCATTCTCTCAAACAAGTCGAGGTTTTCCTCAATCGAGCGGTTACGGTAGGGAGATTCCTTGGAGGCAACCGAGCGGTCGGTACCCTTGTAATCGGCAAGGTCATCCTTGGAGAGGTCACAAACGTAAGCATCACCCTGCTTGATCAGCTGTACGGCAAACTCGTAGCACTTGCCAAAGTAGTCGGAGCCGTAATATACGCCGCC
>JAZUSJ010000218.1:0-2682 GCA_045606685.1 Eubacteriales bacterium | reverse complement strand
CCCGTATCAAGCAGCGTCATAAGACGGAGAACTTAAAAAGTATCCCATAAGGGAAAAGTCAACGAAACGGATGCGCGCTGCAAAGCCGTCCCCATAGGGGAAGGAGGGCTCCCGTAGCGCAGCGTAACGGGAGGAAGGGTTTTGCGCAAAGAGATTGGGAAACCGAGATTTTTTCAATGATTAAGGGCTGAATCTTGTCTTAACTCAACCCTTTTTTCATATTTCCCCGCTAATTTTGCAGCCCCATACGTTGGGCCTTTTTGTTTTGGTTGAATATTTTGTTTTCGTCATATCGAGTGTTCCCCCTGTGTGTCATCCTGAGCGAGTGTCGCAAAGCGACCGAGTCGAACCCGGAGGGCGCAAGTGCGATAGCACGCAGCGGGATCTCTGACGGGCTTGCTCAACGTAAAATAAAAGTAAAGAGGCTTCATAAACCATTCGGAGATCCTCAAACCGCCCCTCCCGAGATCCGACCGCTTTGCGGTCGCCCTGCGCTACGCTTGGGTTTCGACTGCGCTATCGACAAGCGATAGCTGCGCTCAAGATGACACGGGAGGGATTCTCCGTTCAGGATCACACAAGACGTGCTGTGCGGCAAAAGAGATTGCAAAAAAACTCGTAAAAATTCGACAAAACTCTTGACAAAAGTCCGAAACAGGACTATAATGATCTTATTAAGTCCGAAATGGGACTTTTTGGAGGTGTCCATGCAAAAAAATCCGGAGCAGATCTGTATCAAAGAAGAAAACCAGAGCTGCAAGCAGCAAATAGATCAGTTTCAATCGCAGATCAAGGAATACTTGAACGCATATCAGCATGCCATCAGCCAAAACGCCATATCCATGAACGAATTCTGGATCTGGCAATCGCTGACGCAGCCGGACGGGGAATATACCCAACAGGATCTTTGCGCCATCTGGTCCTTGCCCAAGCAAACGGTCAATTCGATCATAGCACAAATGATCATCAAAAAATACGCGCGACTGGAGCATAAGCCCGGAGAAAGAAAAAGAAAGATCATCCGCCTGACCGAGGAAGGGCAAAAGCGCGGGCAAAGCATCATTTCCCCCATAGCAAAGGCCGAGCAAATAGCCTTTGAAAAAATGACACCCGAACGCTTTGCGGACATGAATGAGGTCTTCGGACAATATATTTCTATTATCAAGAGCGAATTTGAGGCAAAGAGCCATGACTAAGATCATACTTCAAAGCCTGCTGTACGTCTTGCAGGGCGCGATCGTTGGCGTGGGCGCGATATTGCCCGGCATCAGCGGCGGTGTTTTGTGCGTGGTGTTCGGGGTGTACGAGCCCATGATGGAGCTTTTATCGCATCCTTTCAAGTGCTTTAAAAAGCATTGTAAGATTTTCATTCCCTTCGCGATTGGCTGGGCGCTTGGCTTTATTCTGCTTGCCAAGGCGGTGGAATTTGTATTCGGTCTTTGCCAGCCTGCCGCGCTGATGCTGTTTTTCGGCCTGATCTGCGGTACGCTGCCCGAAATGCTGGTGGCAAAGGAAGAGGAAAATGCCAATACCTCCAAAAGCTGGATGCCCTTTATCATCTCGCTTTCGTTTGCCTATCTGCTGTTTCATCTGCTTGAGGTGGGCGTTCATGCCACGCTTGCACCGTCCTTCGTATCCTTTTTGTTCTGCGGTGTTTTGTGGGGACTTTCCACCATCGTGCCGGGCATGACCTCGTCCACCGTTCTCATCGAGCTTGGACTGTACGAGCCGCTGACCGCGGGCATCGGTTCGCTGCAGCTCTCGGTGCTGATCCCGTTTCTGATCGGTATCCTGGCAACGATCTTTCTGCTGGCGCGCCTGGTCAATATGCTTTATAAAAAACACAATTTACTGATGTGCCGCGTGATTTTGGGCTTTGTCATTGCATCATCGCTTAAAATCATTCCCACAAATTTTCAATCCACCTCTGTTTTGATCGTATCCCTTGTTTGCTTTGTCACAGGCTTTGCTGCCGTGCGTGCCATGGACGTCTGGGGAGAGCGTCATCATCAACATTAAAAGGAGAAATTTCATGCGTCTGATCGGTTTTTATAATTATACGGTTATCTTAACCTATTTAAGTCTTGTTTCTTCTCTGCTGGGCATCAAATTTGCCTTTGAAGGCAAGGCCTTTGCCGCCATGGCCTGTCTTGCGGCCTCGGGCATTTGCGATATGTTTGACGGCGTGGTGGCACGCTCCAAAAAGGACAGAACGGATGACCAGAAAAATTTCGGTATTCAGCTGGATTCACTTTGCGACGTGGTCTGCTTTGGCGTTTTTCCCGCAATTTTTCTGTATTTTAACGGTGTGGATTCGATCGTGGGCATTGCTTTGTTGATTTTGTTCGTGCTTTGTGCCGTGATCCGCCTTGCGTTTTTCAACGTGCTGGAGATCAAGCGACAAAAAACCGAGGGCGGTGCAGCCAAGAAGTACAGAGGATTGCCCGTGACGTCGATTGCCATCATTTTGCCGCTGACCTTTCTTTTACATTACGTCCTGCCGGGCAACGTCATGACCGTGATCTACTACGTGCTTGCTGCCGTCGTGCCGTTCTTGTTCGTGCTGGATATCAGCATTCCGAAATTCTGCGTGGATAAGTTCTTTACAAAAAAGAAGGAAAAATAAAATATTTCAAAATGAGCCGCAAATGTGTGATGTCCTTATCGGAGAAATAAGATAGG
>JAZUSJ010000217.1:0-7004 GCA_045606685.1 Eubacteriales bacterium | reverse complement strand
TTGAAGGCACCGCCGCGCAGCATGGTCGCTCCGCTTACCTTGACGGCACGTGCAATTTCTGCCACCTGCTCCTCGCTCTCCACCGAGCAAGGGCCTGCGATCACGGCAAAGTGGCCGTCACCCACCAAGGTATCTCCCGCGCGGATGACGCTGTTATCGGGGTGAAATTTTCTGTTTGCGCTCTTGAAGGGCTCGCTGATGCGCTTGACCGTTTCCACGTAGGAAAGGCTGCCCAAAAGATCCTCGTCAATGCGCGAGGTATCTCCCACAAGACCAACGATGGTCTGGTATCGGCCGGTGGAAAGATGGACGTTGAGTCCTTGGGAGCGGATCCAGTCGGTCAGGCTTTGAATTTGTTGTTCGGTCGTGCCGGGCTTGAGTACGGCGATCATGGCAGTGTCCTCCTTGGGTGCAAATTGGTCTTAAAAAACAAAAATACCGCAGCTTTTACTGCGGCGTGTCGGATTTTTTATCAGATATCACGTGTGACATGGCAGCAAAAAGCACCTTTATTACATAGCCTGTGCATAATAATAAAGGAAAATGTTGCTTGTGTCAAAACGCTTACTCATGCAAATCTCCTTACGGTTGATACGTTAAGTGTATCACGCATGGGGGCGTTTGTCAAGTGCCTGCGAGAAATTTCTTGTATTTTTATAGACAAATCAAAGTGTTTCTGTTATAATAATAGCATGAAATCAACTGCAGGGAAAGGGGAGATGCATATGAAGGCTGCGGTGCAAACGCCTCTCTGGGGCGGCCCGGGGAAAGCGTTGTTTATCACGGCGGCGGTGCTTGGCGTGGCGTATGCCGTTTGCGAGCCGTTTGTGACCATCTCGCCCTTTGTCAAGCTGGTCTGGCTGCTGCCTGTTTGCCTGATGCTTTATATCGGCGGCAGACTGATCTGTGTGGGCGAGGCACACACGCGCCGCGTTATGCTGCCCACTTGCGCTGTGATCTTCGGGCTGTATTGCGTGCTGCTGTTGGACGTGGTGCTGTTTGACAGCGTTTGGTTTGACCGTGAGCCGGAGAGCGAGCGGGTGTTCAGTCTGATTCCGTTTCACAGCATCGGTGCCTTTGCAGGGACTATGTTTGACGGCCCGGCGCAATTCCGACTTGCACTTCTGAATTTGGGCGGCAATCTTGTTTTGTTTTGCCCGTTTGCGCTGTTTTTGCCGCTTTGCGCCAAATGGACGGGCAAATGGTATGCGGTGCTTGGCATCAGCACCGTGTGCGTGATGGCCGTTGAGCTTGCGCAGTACTTCAGCGCACGCGGAAACGGAGATATTGACGATGTGATTTTAAACCTTGGCGGGGTGATGATTTTGTGGGGGATTTTGCAGATCCCACCCGTCAAGCGCCTGTATGCGCAGGCTGTGATGTGCCTGCCGGGACAGGAGTATTTTCAAAAATAAGAGTGGAATTTGAGGAGGCTACCATGTTTTATACCGCGATTTGTGATGACGAGGCTGCTTTTGCCCAAAAGGCCAAGGAGCTTTTGAACAAGGTCATGGAAGAAAAGGGAATCACCCACCGTACCGATTGCTTTTCCTCGGTGGAGGAGCTGCGTGCCGCCATGCGCAAATGCGATTATACGCTGCTGCTTCTTGATATCGTGATGGATAAATGCACGGGACTGGAATATGCAAGCGAGCTGCGCCGTGCAGGCAGCCGCGTCAATATCATATTCATGACCTCCAGCGCTGAGTTTGCGCTGGATGCATACGAGGTCTATCCGCTGACCTATCTGACCAAGCCCGTAGATCCCGTCAAGCTGCGCCGCGCCGTGCAGATCTGTCTTGAAAAGATGGAAAAGCAGCCGGGACTTGTCATCAACGACAGAAGGCTCGGGCAGGTTATGGTGGAATATGACGACATCTTATATCTGGAGAGCCAGAAGCACGACGTGGTGATCTATGCGCGTGACGGACAGCAATACACCTTTATGGCCAGCTTTGAAAGCTTTTGCGAAAAGCTGCCGCAGGAGATCTTTTTTCGCTGCCACCGTTCGTATACCGTCAATCTGCGGCATACAAGCCGCATCAGCAACCGTGAATATACCATGCGCAATGGGGATATGATCCCCATCTCGCGCACGCAGTATAAGCTGGCTTGCGACAAGTTTGCGGGGCTTTGATCCATGGCACTTGCAAAGGAGCTGGCAGAGCCGCTGCTGATCTGGTATCGGCAAAATGCGCGCGATCTGCCGTGGCGCAGGGAGATCACGCCTTATCGTGTGTGGATCTCCGAGATCATGCTGCAGCAAACGCGCGTGGAGGCGGTCAAGCCGTATTTTGAACGCTTTATGCGCGAGCTGCCCGATGTCAAGGCCTTAGCCGAGGTCCCCGAGCAGCGGCTGCTCAAGCTGTGGGAGGGATTGGGATATTACAGCCGCGCCCGCAATTTGCAAAAGGCGGCAAGGCAGATCTGTGCTGAGTACGGCGGAGAGCTGCCTCCTGAGGTTGATCAGCTGCAAAGGCTGTGCGGCATCGGGGCATATACCGCAGGGGCAATCTCCTCTATCGCATTCGGACGACCTGCGCCTGCGGTGGATGGCAACGTGATGCGCGTCTGGGCAAGACTTACCGGTTGTGAGCAGGACATTCTGCAGTCCGCCGTGCAGAAAATTGCAAGAGAGGACGTGGCAGCCATCATTCCCGAGGAGCATGCGGGGGAATTCACACAGGCGCTGATAGAGCTGGGTGCAACCGTTTGCGTGCCGGCAGGCGAGGCAAGGTGCGAGCTTTGTCCGTTACAGGCCTTTTGCAAGGCGCTGGCCGAGGGAAGGGCGGATGAGCTGCCCGTGCGTTCCAAGGCCAAGCCGAGAAAGACCGTGCATATGACCGTGCTTTTGCTGTGGGACGGACAGCGCGTTGTGCTGCGCAAGCGTCCCGACACGGGGCTTTTGGCAGGACTTTACGAGTTTTATCATACAGAGGGCATTTTGAGCGCAGAGCAGGCCGCGGTGCATGCGAAAGATTTGGGATTTGACGTGTTGAATATTGGAGAGCCGATTGCGGCCAAGCATATTTTTACGCACCTGGAGTGGCATATGACCGGCTATCTTGTGCGCGTCCGGGATGCAAATGACGCGCCTGCCCCCTTGTGTACCGCCACGCTCCCGGAGCTTGGCAGCACGTATCCCATCCCCGGCGCACACCGCGCATATCGGGAATATGTGGAGCGGATGTGAAAAGCAAAGAATCAGTGGAGCTGCAAGATTAGCGATAAAATAGCAGGAATTTGTTCTGAAATGTGCAAATTCCTGCTGCTTTTGTTTATATACGGTGGTGAAAGAGCGGTGGTAGGGGTTTCCATACGGATGCTCTTTTGCCGGGGGTAATTTCATTTATCTCTGCTAATTTTATCGTCCCCATCGGGCTGTTTTTTGACTTGTACCGCAGAAATCATAAAAGACTTGTTGCATTTGATGAATTTTAGTGATATAATAGAAGTGTACTTTACGTTATTGTGCAAAATTTGAGAAGGTGAGGTAGTCCCTTATGGTAAGAATTCCCGTATTCCCCGTCGGACAGCAGGTGTATGAAGACTGCAGCGTCACTGTCAATCAAAGAAAAGCAAAGCCCTATACGGCACGCGTGTCTGCCATGCCGTTCAATCGCTCCTGGCCCGGACATCAGCGCCCCTTGGAGCAGACCGAGCTTTCGGGGTTTTTATCCCTGGAGGCAGATGAGGAGGTCAGTATCAGCGTCACCTGGCCTACCTCCCCTGCGCACGTGCTGGTGCGACCGCTTTCCCGCGGTGTCAAGGTAGAGCTTGAGGGCGCTACCGCAACCTTTACGCTGCCCGGCTGCGGCCAGTATACGGTCGAGGCGGACGGGCATCATCATGCCCTGCACATTTTTGTCAACCCGATCAAGGAGATCGACGGCCTGCGCACCACGTATCGCTTTGCGGGCGGTGAGCATCATATCGGTTCGATCGAGCTTACCGATAACGATACCGTCTATATTGACGCGGGCGCGGTGGTATACGGCTCGTTTTACGCCATTTGTGCGCAAAATATCCGCATACTCGGCCACGGCATCATAGACGGCAGCCTTGAGGAACGCACCGACGATACCTCGCTTCTGGCCTGTGATTACGAAAAGCCCATTCCGCGTGACAGCCAGGGCATTCGCGCCTTTATGCACGCGCGTCGCGTGCTGCGCGGCAATCTGCGCTTTTACAGATGCAAAAACGTATCGGTCGAGGGTGTGATCTGCCGTGACAGCGCGTCGTTTGCCATCATCGCGGCAGGATGTGAAAACGTCCGCATTGAAAACGTCAAGACCATCGGAATGTGGCGGTACAATTCGGACGGCATTGATTTGTTTAATTGCTCCAACGTGACCGTGCGGAATTGCTTTTTGCGCAATTTTGACGATTGCATGGTGATCAAGGGGATTTGCGGCTGGGATGAGGATTGCAACCGCAACATTACGGTGGAAGGATGCGTGCTGTGGTGTGATTGGGGCAGAGCGCTTGAGATCGGTGCGGAGACCAATGCCCCCGCCTTTTGCCATATTCTGTTCTCGGATTGCGACGTGATTCACGGATCGACCATACAGCTGGATATCCAGCATCATAACCGCGCCAAGATCCATCACGTGACGTTTGAAAATATCCGCGTGGAGTACACGCAGTATCAGCAAAGTGACGTGCATCAGCAAAGCGAGGAGCAGCAGTATCGCAGCTTTGAGCCCGCCCGGCAGCCCGTGCTGCTCAACGTGGCACTCTACGATATGGGGCTGTTTGCAAAGGACGGACTGCACGGCTGCATACACGATATCCTGTTCAAAAATATTTACGTGCTGACCGATGCCCCCATGCCCATGCCATGCTCGGTATTCCGTGGGCTGGATGAGGAACACAGCGTGCAAAATATCCGTGTCGAGGGACTGTACTTCAACGGGCAGAGGATCACCTCGCCCGAACAGGCCAATTTCGTCACGGGGGCGCACGCGCACGGCGTGACGCTTGAGTAATGCCAAAACCAAAAGGAGTTGAATTTCATGAATGCCCTGCATTTTACCCTGATCGGTGTGGGCGCTGCGGTTGCCGTTGCGGCTGTGGGCGCTGCGATTGCCGCACCCTATATCCATAAGCTTTTCAAAAAATCCTTTGGTCGCAGCGATCCTTCGCCCGACAATCAAAGCCGATTTTTGGAGGGCTTGCGCCAAAAAGGCTTTGAAAAGCAGGTCGAGGTGGTCGAGTGCGGCTGGGATAAGCTGGAGAAAACACCGCACGAAAGGGTGTACATTACCTCGCATGACGGCCACAGGCTCAGTGCCAAGCTGTATGCTTCCGAGAACCCCCGGGCGACTGTTTTGCTTGTGCATGGGTATCACAGCAAGGCTGATATGGATTTTGGCTGCGTGTTTGAGTTTTATGCACAGAGAAATATCGCGATGTTGATGGTGGATCAGCGTGCGCACGGGGACAGCGAGGGACAGTATCTGACCTTTGGTGCAAAGGAGAAATATGATATCCGCGACTGGGCAAAGTATCTGGTCGAGCGGTTTGGAGAGGATCACAGCATTGTGCTGGACGGTGTGTCCATGGGCTGTGCGACCGTGCTTCTGGCATCTGCCCTGCCGGATCTGCCTGTGCAGGTCAAGGCGGTCATTGGGGATTGCGGATATTTCTCAGCCAAAAATCAGATCGCGCAGGCATTGCGAGAAGATATGCACCTGCCCGTCTTTCCCGTGCTGCCCGTGGCAAGCCTGCTTTGCCGCGTGTACGGAGGCGCCTTTTTGGGTGAGGCCGATGTGGAAAAGGCTATGAAGAATGCAAAATTGCCCACGCTGTTTGCGCATGGCGCGGCGGACGATTTCGTGCGTCCCTATAATTCGGAGCGCAATTATGCCGCCTGCACGTCGGAATACAAAAGGCTTTGCTTATTCGAAGGCTCACCCCACGGCATGAGCTATCTTGACCACAAAGAGGAATACGAAAAGGAGATCCTTGCGTTGCTTGCGCACGCAGGAGTCATTGAGTGAACATAACAAAGCAGTGCTTGCGACAAGGTCGCAAGCACTGCTTATTGCTTTTATGAGTTCTGCGGATTGAAGTTTCGATCCAGGCGAAGGCCCATGGTGTCGGATACCGGCATCGAGAAGGTGACGGTACCAAGCTCGGGCTTTTCGTTTGCCTGGCTGACCAGCGCTTGCATAATGGGACGGCGCTGTGCCTCGGTGGCAACGATCAGGATCATGTCCTTTTCCTCTGCAAGCGTGACGCCAAAGAAATGCTCGTCTCCTTTGCCGTACGTACCCTTGGCACGCACGATGGTGCCGCCGCCCGCGCCTGCGGCACGTGCCGCCTCCATGGCGATATCGGAGCAGCCCTTATTGAGAATGGCCACGATCAGATGTGTATTGAATTCCATTTTAATAACCTCTCTTTCCTCTGCTTCGGTGCTGCCTGTCAGAACCATCATGGAGTGTGCGCCACCCATGCTGTTCAAGGGAATGACAAGACCAATGCCGCGACCGGGGATATCGATCTCCATCTGGTCGGGCAGTGTTGCAAGCACATCCTTTGTCTGCTGTTTCCCCACAACTGCTGTGAGCATGATTTTTTCGGTCTGCTCGATACCAAGCAGATCCAGCATCTTGTTTTGCGCCGTACCGCGGCAGGGTACGGTGGTATATGCGGCCAGCTTATGGCGCGAAAAGTATTTCTCGTATGCTGCGTGATCCTTTTCGCGTGCGATGATCAATAATAGATTGAGTTCTTTCATATATGCTTCTATACTCCTTACAGGTCGATGATATCGTCATCAATAGGCACAAACTCTGCCTCTGCGGATTGCTTCTTTGCACCAAGGCTGCGGATGTACCAGACAAGTCCCGGGATCTGTACTGCGATCAAGGGCGTCATGGCCACGAAGGCAACCACACCGAACGCGTCCGATGCAGCGTTTCCGCCAACAGCTCGGCAAGCGCCCATGGCAAAGGGGAGGAGGAATGCGGCCGTCATAGGGCCGGAGGCCACGCCGC
>JAZUSJ010000216.1:0-5145 GCA_045606685.1 Eubacteriales bacterium | reverse complement strand
TAAGACCGCTTGGCCTCCGACTTGCATCTGACCTTGGTTCTCGCTGGTCATGGCATCGAATTCTTCCTGGGTGTAATACTCCGCGTAAAGGTCACCGGTTGCAGCCACGTAAGCCTTCAGCACGGCCTGCATCAACGCCTCGTCGTCAACCGCATCGTAAGAATACTTATCGATCAGATAATCAATGACGTCCAGCGTTTCGGTATCGATGGCACTCTGTCCGTCTCCTGCACCGCCGGGATAGCCCGCAAGATTCTTTGCGTTCCAGTATGCCCCCGTAACCAGAGCGGTCAGCAGCATGGTGATGACAAGCGTGACGGCAACTGCCGAGATCAGCGAGGTGACAAAGGTGCTGACCGAAATGCTCTTGCGCTTTTCGGTTGCCTTTTTGCCGGTGTATGCATAATAACGTACGTTCGGGGGCGGCAGCAGCTGCATACCGTGCTGCGCAATGGCAGCATTGATGCTTTGCTCAAGCTCTGCGCAGGACGTACTGCGAGGCACACCGAACGAAATCGAAGCGCTGCCCGCATCCGCCGTTAAGGTTCCGTCGCTGCCATAGGCACGCAGCACCCCGGGCAAAAGCTCACAGAGCAGGCGTTCCTGCTCGGGACTTTGCAGCCCTTGTACGGTATAAATCAATTTCTTCATAAATTCGTTGTTCTCCGTTATTGTTTTGTTTGCAAAATATCTATAAACTGCGCCAAACCGTCAATTAAGCGAAACACCGCACAGCGGTGTTTCGCTTAATTTCAGAATGTCTATGTATGTTTGTATCAATACTTAGAGGGCTTGGAATTGAGGTATTTTCTGACCATAAGAGCCACCTTGAAGGTGATCGCATGCTCAAACTCACGCAGATCAAGCCCCGTGAGCTTTCTGATCTTTTCCAATCTGTACACCAGAGTGTTTCTGTGTACGAACAGCTTTCTGGAGGTTTCGGAAACGTTCAGGTTATTTTCAAAGAAGCACTGGATGGTCATCAGCGTTTCTCTGTCAAGTGCCTCCAGGCTGCCCTTCTTGAAGACCTCCTGCAAGAACATTTCACAAAGGGTGGTAGGCAGCTGATAGATCAGACGGCCAATGCCCAGATTTTCATAGCTGATAATGTTTTTCTCGGTTTCAAACACCTTGCCGACCTCAAGAGCGACCTGCGCTTCCTTATATGCACGAGCCAGATCCTTGATGTTCTCTACCATGGTGGAAATACCGATGGCGACCTTGGTGTAGAACTCTGCGGACAGCGTGTCTGCGATGTTTGTTGCGATCTTTTCCACATCCTTGGCTTCGGTACCGGGCTTGACGTCTTTGACAAGCACGATATCATGCTCTCCGACAGAGATCACGTAATCCTTGGACTTATCCGGGAACATATTCTGCAGCATTTCGAAGGGCATCATGTCTGTCTTTCCGTAGAACTTGATCAAGAAGACGATCCTGTTCTCCTCGGTATTGAAATGCAGCTCCTTGGACTTGATGTAAATATCGCTGGGCAGGATGTTATCCAGAATGATATTCTTGATAAACGAGCCCTTGTCGTACTTTTCATCGTACAGGTTCTTGATGTTGCCCAGAGAGATGGCCAGCAGCTTGGACATCTTCTCTGCCATCTTATCTTCACCCTCAACGAATACGATATACTCAGCCTTGACGCCGCCACCGACGGGACGGTAGGTATACCCGGAGGAGGTCACCATATCGGAGGTATAAGCAAGCTCGTCGCGAACGCCCTGCTTGATCTCGCCGATCTTGACAAGCTCGGAGCATGCAATGATGACACCGTTTTCATCAATCACGCCGATCACGCGATCGATCGCATCCTTCATCTGGTGAATTACACTTTGGAACAGTCTGTTAGACATAACTTTTTACTCCTCTTTTTTCTGATTTGGGGTGTTGTGGATACTGACCTATATTATACACCCTTTTTTGTGATTTTTCAATAGCGTTTTGCATATTTTTGTTAAAAATAGGTGAATTTTTCGGCTTTTTTTGATAACCCTGCCGAACGTTTACATTTCAAGCCCGTAAACAAGGCATCCAAGCACAAAGGGGGCGGCGGTTTCGGTGCGCAAAATTCTTTTGCCAAGTCCTGTCATTTGCATGCCTGCTGCCTTGGCAAGGGCTGCCTCCTCGGGAGAAAAGCCTCCTTCGCTGCCCACCACGATGGCAATTTTCGGCCACTCGCTCTCCGAAAGGCGTTTCTTGATCTGCTCACTCTCCAGAATGCTTGCCAGCGACTCCGTTCCCTCACCCTCGTAGCAAAACAGGCAAACGTCACACGCACTCGCCTCTGCCAGCATTTCCTTGAAGGAAACCGTGGGCATGACGCGGGGCAATCTGCCGCGTCCGCTTTGCTTTGCGGCCTCTGCTGCGATACGGCAGCGGCGCTTGGTCTTTTCCGCCTCACCGTCCGCCTTGGCTTTTGCGATGCAGCGGCTGCTCTGGAACGGTATGATCTCATGCACACCGCACTCCACGGCCTTTTGAATGATGGAATCAAACTTTTCGCCCTTGGGCAATGCCTGGAACAGATACGCACCGTACGGCGGCTCATTTTGCGAGGGCTTGCTTGACAGAACCTTGGCCACAACGCGCTTGTCCTGCTCAAATGAGATCAGCTCGCAATCAAACTCCACGCCGGACGGATCGCACACGGTAATATGCTCGCCCGCAGCCATACGCAGGGATCTTGCGATATGATGCGCATCCTCGCCCGTAAGTATCACGGTATCATCCGAGAACTGATCCTCAGACACAAAAAAACGGGGCATATACACCTCCGACAGAAAAATTGCACAAATTGACACACAAAAACGCGCGTCATTTCCCTTGATTCTTCCCTATTATACTACACTTTTACTAAATTGTCAAGTCCTATTTTGACATAAATCACAAGTATTTTGACATTTTGCACGGATTTTGCCCAAAATTTCTGCCCAAAGTTTCCGTCAAAGTACCGAATATATCAACCGTTGGTTTTGTCCTGATCTACACAACAAATCTTTAAGTGAGCGTTTTTGCTCTCGCTTTATTTAATTTCACACAAAAAACAACAAATTGTGTTATAATGAAAAAAAGTTTTCGTCAAAGCGTAGTATGGACTGCAGTTTTTCTGTTATTTAGGGTGAAGGACTTCAAAAACACGCGAAAGGAGTGCGAGACATGGAAGATAATCAGATCATTGAGCTGTATTTTGAACGCTCGGAGTCTGCAATATCCGAAACAGACAAAAAATATGGACGGTATTGCCATTATATTGCAAACAGCATTCTCACAAATGACGAGGATGCAAAAGAAATTGTCAACGATACATATCTCAAAACGTGGAATACCATCCCGCCCAAACGTCCGGAATCACTCAAAACGTACGTAGGCAGGATCAGCCGACACCTGTCGCTGAATCGCTATGAAGCACAAAACGCGCAGAAGCGCGGCGGGCAGCTTTCGCTTATCCTTGACGAGCTTACGGAATGCATTCCCGATCATGACAGCGGAGAGGACATTGGCGAGAGCATTGCACTCAAGGAGTCTTTGAACAAGTTTGTTCGTTCACTCTCCGATAAACCGCAGAGCATTTTTATACAGCGGTATTGGTATGGAAGCTCTATATCCGAAATTGCCCACGATTATGGGATGAAGGAAAGCAACGTGACAGTTCTTCTACTGAGAACAAGAGCAAAGCTCAAAGAATTTTTACGTAAGGAGGGATTTGAAGTATGACGAATATGAACATTTATACGAGTCTTTTAGAGCTTGATTCCGAGCTGATCGAAAAGGCAATGAAAATTCCCTACGACTTAAAAGCATTTCGCACACGCAAAATTTTGACAAGAGTGATCCCCTGCACTATTTTGGCTGCTGCCTTTGCAGCGGTATTGATCTTGTGGGGTGACGTGATATTTGATATGGAATACAAGTCATTCAAGGATTTATGCTATGTCGTCGTGATGCTGATTCCGTTCATCGTCACAGGTGTCCCCCACAAGTTGATCGACAGTACCTATTACGGCACGGTAAAAAAAATAGAGGTGGTGACAACAGCAGATAATTCCAATCCCATGGTACCGGCCCGTGAATTCATGTATTGGAAGAACACCATTTATTTACACATTGAAAAGCCCAACGGCAAACTCGTACGCAAAAAGGCATATAGCGGTAAGGCACGGCTGCAACAGTATATCCAAACATATCACGAGGGGGATTCGGTATTTCATTTGTATGGAACGCCAAACGTCATAGTGCTGCCCGGCTTGGCAGACACCCACGTGCATTGTGCTGTGTGTGGAGACAGCAACGTTTCAGACAGATCCGTTTGCAGAAGCTGCGGGCATTCGCTGATCAAAATGCAGCGTTACACGTAAATTTGGTATATTTTCGAAAAAAGGAATGGTAAAAATGAAAAACAGAAATAGCGTAGAGCGGTATTTTAATCAAAAAGAATTTTCGATATTAGAAATTGTTTTAATCATCATAGCGTTTGTTTCTCTCATGATAGCTACATTCGTGCAAGGGGGAGGTCCTATAGGTCTTCCCGCTTCGCTGATTTGTATGATCGTTTTTTGTATCTATCGTTCTTTCAAAATCAAAGATGCCGAAATCGATCAAACGCTAAAAAGAATCATACAAGACAATAAAATCGAGTGTTCTGAAAACAGTATTCAATGCTTTGAACTAAAAGGAACGGTAACAAAGAAAAGGAAGGACGGAAAGCTTATTTCTCCGAACTATTATATTACGAATATTATCTTTTCATCAGAAGAGACTCTTTTTCATATCTACATCATCGATTTGATTAAACAATCTGTAGAAACAGTTTCCCATAGTATAAAGTGTACTGAAAAAATCACTCTGATTGAGGAAAGAATTAAGACCAATTCCGGATTAGCTCATGAAACTCACCTTGAAACAGATGATGCATTCATAATTCCCGTCACGCTCAATGAATACAGAACATCTCAATTAGTACAAAAAGTTTGCGAGATACACAAATAAAGCTGAGTAGTTTTATAAGAAAGCTTTATTCGCTTTGATGAAAGAGCATCCGTATGATGCACCTCATCCACCGCAACCGCGTCAGAAAATTGCTCCAAACATTCGCGATTTTCTGACACTGCGGTCCCCCTTCCCCAGCGGGGCAAGGCT
>JAZUSJ010000215.1:0-33381 GCA_045606685.1 Eubacteriales bacterium | reverse complement strand
CAAAATTCATTTCCGCACCGATCATCGGGTACTGAAATGCGCAGCCGCCGCGGCTGATCGCAAAACAATTTTTTGAAAGGAGTATTTGCCATGTGCTTTGCTTTTAAGTCCAAAAGAAAAGAATTGATCAAGCAGCTCTTGCAAGCGTTTCCCACGCATCTGTCCGAAGACGTCAAGGTCATTTGCAATGCGCTGCTGCAGGTCAACCAGGATCGCGGATATGCGTTCTATTATGACCATACAAGCACGTGGCTGCTGCTGTCGGGCGAGCGCGTGACTGTGCCGTACCGACTGTATATACGTGACGAATTGAAGCCTCTGACGCGTCTTACGGACGAGCAGCAGATCATATACCATTGCATCTGCTCGCGCAGCTATGACGGATACGCGCGACAGCGGCATATACAAGCCCTGCTTGGAAAGGAGCTTCCCGAATGGGCGCTGCCGTATATCATCAAGATCTGCGATGAATACGTCATAGAGATCCTGCAGATCGTGTACAAGGCACTTTCGGGACGCGACTGCACCGCGTATAAACGCATCTGTGCCTTGAACCTTGATTACGTCAAGCTCTGTCACAGCCGCATGATCAGCTATTGGAACGAATATTACAGATACGATTATTACAGGTACCGTGACTATATCGGCAAAAAGCTGTGGCGTGAATGCTTCGGGTACGGTAAGACGGGGCAGAAGTCCATTACGTTTCAGGAAGGAGAAGATTTTGCAATGACACTTGCGGAGTTTGAACAAAGGTGGCTCTCGGCTTTTGCCAAGGGAGTATCCAAAAAGCAGTTGGAAGAATACGTAAGCGGTCGCGGTGGTCATATCTGGCATCTTTTTTCCTGGGACTTGCTGCCCAAGGACAGTTATTTGGTCGGTGATGCTGCCCGAAATGCCTATGACAGTCTGCCCGAAAAAACAAGGGAATCTGCTTTGTTTATCGAGCCCTTTGGATGCAAGCATCCCAAAACGTTT
Organism: Eubacteriales bacterium; assembly: GCA_045606685.1. Classification (GTDB taxonomy): domain Bacteria; phylum Bacillota; class Clostridia; order Oscillospirales; family CAG-272; genus SVQP01. The sequence continues at coordinate 32,403 of JAZUSJ010000215.1, read as the reverse complement.
TCCATGAACGTGCAAGAATCCGCATCACACGCGCTGGATGGCCGTGTAGAGATCTTCGTTGCGGCGGAGGACTTTTCATGGACATATATCAAAACACATGAAAACAACTGGTGCGGCCCCTATTTTTGCCGCATAAAACGGTAATGTCGTGGTATTACCATTCAACGATAAGGAGATATACTTATGAACAAGATCATCATTCACGAAAACCAGAGAGGTTTTCTTTTCCATAACGGAAAGTACGTCAAGGTGCTGACGCCCGGCAGATATTTTACCTTTGGCGGCAGAGAGATCACAGTATCCGACTTTGACCAGCCCATCGTCTGCTTCAAATGCACGCTGCAAACCCTGCTTGCCGATCAATACGTGGCTGCGCACACATCTTGCGTGGAGGTGGGCGATCGTCAGCTTGCGCTGCATTACGTAAACGGCAAATTCGGGTCGGTGCTGCTCTCGGGCAAGCACGCATTCTGGAATTTTTCCGACCAGCATGAATTTGTGATGGTGGACACGTCTACCCCCGAGGTGGACGAATCCATTCCCACCTACGTCTTTTCCAAAATTCCGCAGAGCCTGTATACCAAGATCGAGGTAGCTGAATATCAGAAGGCAAGACTGTACTTTGATAAAAAGCTGGTGCGCCTGCTGGATGCGGGAACGCATTATTTCTGGAACACCCCCGTTAAGGTCAGCGCGGACTTTGTGGACACGCGCCTTTTGCAGATGGACGTGACGGGGCAGGAGATGCTCAGCGCGGATAAGGTGACGCTGCGTATCAATTTCGTTTGCAGCTACCGCGTGACTGATTTCGTCAGGATCCTGACCGAGATCGACGATTATGCCGAGCAGCTGCACGTGGCCGCCCAGCTTGCATTGCGCGATTACGTTGGCAAGCACAAGCTGGACGAGATTCTGGAGAACAAGGAGCAGATGTCTGCGTTCGTGTATGATCGCCTTGCGGCAAAGGAGCAGGAGCTTTACGTCAAGATCGAGCAGGCGGGCGTCAAGGATATCATTCTGCCCGGTGAGATCCGCGAGATCATGAACACCGTGTTGGTTGCCGAAAAGCGCGCACAGGCCAACGTCATCATGCGCCGCGAGGAGGTTGCCTCCACTCGTTCACTTTTGAACACGGCAAAAATGATGGACGAAAACAAAACGCTTTACAAGCTCAAGGAGCTGGAATACGTGGAGCGTATCTGCGAGAACGTGGGCAATATCACCTTGAACGGCAGCGGAGATATCCTCTCGCAGCTGACAGCCGTTTTGCGGTCTTAAAGGAGTCTTATGATGTTATTTCATTTAGCCGATGCTATCATTGACGTGGACGTTGAGCGCACGCGTGCCTTTTACGCGCGTCCCGACGTGCCTACCACAAGCCAAGGCTGCAGCTGTACGGGATGTCAGAATTTCGATAGGGCAATTCTGACCGTACCCGACACTGTGACTGCGTTTTTAGCGTCACTTGGCATCGATCCGCGAAAGCCTGCGGAAACTTATAGTGTTAAGGGCGTTGGGGAGCGAGAAGCGGACGGTACGGTCTGGTATCAGGGCTGGTATCATGTGTGCGGTACGGTGGAAAAGTGGCCGGATTTCGAGCAGACCGAAACCCGCATTACCATCCGCCCAGAGGACTGTTACCGCCCCGATCCCGCGTTTCACTATGAAGTGATCGTTGAGCCTATGGTAGATCTGATACATAAGGAGATGCCGCGACCGGTCATTCAGTTGATGTTTGACACGTACCTGCCCTACGTACTCAAGGAGCAGTGAACACACCGAGAAAGGAGTCATAAATCATGTTAGAAATTGTTGGAGCATATAACACAGCAAAGTGCTTTGCCACCACCGTGGACGACGGTGCGCGCGAGCAGATCAAGGCGGTATGCGATACGCACGCATTTGCCGATGCAAAGATCAGAATCATGCCCGACGTGCATGCAGGCAAGGGCAGCACCATCGGCACGACCATGACCGTGACCGATAAGATCGTGCCTGCCATGGTAGGCGTGGATATCGGTTGCGGTATGTATACCGTGTATCTGGGCAATATCGATATCGATTTTGAAAAGCTGGACGAGGCCGCACACTACATTCCCAGCGGCATGAAGGTATGGGAGGGCAGGCAGGAGCGATTTGACCTGACGCAGCTGCGCTGCTACCGCAGTCTGAAGGATTCCAAGCGCCTGGAGCGATCGCTGGGTACTTTGGGCGGCGGAAACCACTTTATCGAGATCGACGTGGACGAGAATGGCGGCAAGTACCTTGTCATTCACTCGGGCAGCCGCAATCTGGGCAAACAGGTTGCGGATCATTACCAGCAGATCGCAATCGATCTGAACCTTGGCAAGGAGGAATATTTCAAGGCACGCGAGGAGATCATCCGCACCTATAAGGAGCAGGGAAGAAGAAGCGAGATCCAGGCAAAGCTCAAGGAGATCGAGCGCGAATTCCATGCCAAGGAGCCCACGCTGCCTGCAGATCTGTGCTTTTTGTACGGCTCTTATATGCAGGATTATCTGTACGACGTGGATATCTGCCAGCGCTTTGCTGAGCGCAACCGCGCCAAAATGGCCGAAATTTTAGCAGAGCGATGCGGTTGGACACCGATGGAAGCCTTCCAGACCATTCACAACTACGTTGACGTCCACGAAATGATCCTGCGCAAGGGAGCGGTGAGTGCCAAGGCAGGCGAGAAGCTGCTGATCCCGATCAATATGCGTGACGGCTCTTTGATCTGCATCGGCAAGGGCAACGAGGATTGGAATTGCTCCGCACCGCACGGTGCAGGCCGTCTGTTGTCGCGCTCTGCCGCCTTTGAGAAGCTGACCATGGCCGAGTATGAGGCGCAGATGGCGGGCATTTATTCCACCTGCGTCCTACCCGATACCTTGGACGAGTCGCCCATGGCGTACAAGAGCATGGACGAGATCGTGGAAAATATTGAGCCTACTGCGGAGATCGTAGCGCACATCAAGCCGATCTACAATTTCAAGGCCGCGGAATGAAACAAGCTTGCTCAATGGGGCTGAGAAATAATCAGTCGCCCCTACGAAACGCATAATACATTGAGAAGCATTCGTAATCACTATAGAAAATTCTAACGTCGGTTGAGCGGGATTCTCGCAACCTTATCTGTACATTCGTGAAAAATATGGTATAATGAAATCAACCTCGAGGGAATCATTTCAATGGAGGAATACCATGAAAAATTTTGGCAATAGAATCAAAGCTTTACGCAGAAAAATGAATTTGACGCAAGAGGAGCTTGCGGAAAGGTTGAACGTATCGTACCAGACGATATCGAAATGGGAAACCAATGCATCGTTGCCCGATATTGTGATGTTTCCTATCCTTGCAAACTTTTTTAATGTGTCCACCGATGAGCTTTTAGGGGTGGATCTTGCCAAAAAGCAAGCAAGGATCGATGAGATCATAGCCGAGTATGACAGGCTTTCGAATCTCGGTAAGGAAAAGGAGAAGTTTGATTTTATCTGCAGGGCATACCATGCATATCCGAACGATGAAAGAATTTTGGGAAAGTATATCTGGATGCTTTATTATGATCCTTACTTCTGGGAAAAATATTGGGATCTGCAGGAAAAGGGAAAATTAACGCCGGATCACCCCAAGGTGCCTCACATGGAAGAGCTGATTATGCTGTGTGAGCGTATACTCAAGGAGTGCTTTGACGAACAGATCAGATACGATGCCATCAGCTTACTCAGCGGCATTTACGGGCTTAGCGGTGACGAGAAAAAAGCCATTGAATATATCAAGCTTTTGCCTACTGCACTGCAGGTCGGAGAAATGAGAGAGCTTTACAAAAGAGGCAGTGAAAACTGGTGGAAATATGCGCGAGAGGAGATTTTCGGAATCAGCGAAGACGTATACGTAAAGATCAGAAATTGCGCAAATTATGCCCCGACTAATCAAGAAGCCATCCGCATTTATAAAAAGGCGGTTGATTTTATCAAAATGATTTATGACCGGGAGGATTACGGCTTCTCACATTATCATTTGTCCGAGGCGTATCTTTCTATGGCATCCCGGTATTGCCTCGAAGAGGATTACGAGCTTTGCGCAAAATATCTTGACCTGAGCCTTGCACATGCAAAAGCCTATGACGAGCTTCCCGAAAAAATCGTTCATACCTCTTTTCTTGTAAAGAGTTGTCAATTTGAAAGATCAAAAGTTAATTCGGGATATGAATGCAACGAGGTGCAGCGTCAATTAGGCTATGTCCGTAAGATAGACAGCTTTGACAGCATACGGAATGAGCAGTGGTTTGTCGATATTGTTGAAAAATACGCACCGTTTGCAAAGGAATCAAAACTATAACAACTGTCCGCAGAGGGTATCATAGCTTGCTGCAGATGATCATAAAAAAACGGCAGATGCGTTTGGCGCATCTGCCGTTGTCATTTACCACTCCAGCTTGATCTCCTGATCCTGCTCGGAGGAATCATAGATCGCCTGCATCATACGTGCGGTGATGATGACCTGGTCGATGTGAGAGGGAAGCTTTTCACCCGTCTGAATACAGCGGATGAAGGAGTCGATCTCATTCTGGAACATATTGACGCTGTCATATTCGGGGATCTCCTTGGTCAGCTTGCCGTCCTTTGTGCCAAACAGGGTAAAGTTGCCACCGTAATTCAGACGGATGCCTGCCTTATCGCCAAGGAAGTCGATGTAAGGCTCGCCAATGCCGATGTTCTGCGCCCACGCACCGTTGAAGGTGATGGTGGGGCCTTCGGTACGGATAAAGCCGGTGACGCTGTCGTCTACGTCGTAGGTGCCGTTCAGATCCTTGGTATCCTCGGCCCACATGCCCTCGTAAACGTAACCCGGCATATCCACGCCCAGCTTGCAGAATGCCTTACCCGAAACGGTCAGAGGCTTGGGATCGCCCGTGCAGTACATGACGATATCAAGGTAATGCACGCCCCAGTCGATCAGAGCGCCGCCGCCCGCGATCTCCTTGGTGGTAAACGCACCGCCAAGTCCGGGAATCGAACGCCATGCGCGGAAGGACACGTACACGTGATACACCTCACCCAAAACACCGTCTGCAATCAGCTTTCTGATCTCATTGACAGCCGTGTTGAAGCGGTTGACCACGCCGATATTCAGTACCTTGCCCGACTTGTGCTGTGCGTCCTGCATCAGCTTTGCCTCCGCATAGGTTTTTGCAGCAGGCTTTTCGCAAAGCACGTGCTTGCCATGCTCCAAAAAATCAATGGTAATGGTGGTATGCATGCGGTTGGGAGTACAGACCGAAACAGCCACCAGCTCCGGATCATCCAGAATGTCGTGATAGTCCACAACGGCAGTACCGCAGCCGTACTTTTCTACGGCAGCCTGCGCCTTTTCGGGAATGATGTCGCAGAAATATTTGATTTCTACCTCGGGATTGTTCATGTAAGAGGGAATGTGAGCGACATTGGCGATAGTACCGCAACCGATCACAGCTACCTTGATCTTGCTCATTTGAGTGCCTCCTTGATTGATTGTTGCCTTTATTATACTGTAAAAAATACAATTCGTCAAGATTTATTGCATATGTTCACACCATGTTAAAAAATATTTGTTAAACTAATATACAATAATGTTATTTGGGAGGCTATTGTGACAGTCAAGATCGTAAAGCTCAATCCACACGCCCATATTCCCACCTACGGCAGTGCAAGTGCGGCAGGTGCAGACTTGTATGCCTGCATTGAGCAAACCGTATGCATTCAGCCCGGACAGACCGTGCTTGTTCCTACGGGACTGAGTATGGAGATTGAGGAGGGTTTTGCGGGATTCATCTACGCGCGCAGCGGTCTTGCAACCAAGCGCGGTCTTGCTCCTGCCAATAAGGTTGGTGTGATCGATAGCGATTACCGCGGCCAGGTCATGGTATCCCTGCATAATCACACCAATACACCGCAGAGCGTGGAGCCCGGTGAGCGAGTGGCGCAGATCGTGTTTGCTCCCGTGTATCAGGCGCAATTTTGCTTGGTGGATGCCTTGCAGGAAACCCAAAGAGGCACGGGCGGCTTTGGCTCGACCGGGACAAAATAAGTACCCAAAAAATAAACATATACTAATTCATTTTGGAGGAAAACATGAAAGTCAAAAGAATTCTTTCTCTTGTAATGGCAATGCTTTTGCTGGGTGTTTGCTTTGCTGCTTGTGAACAGGGCGGCAATGAAGATACCTCTACAGAGAATCCCACCCAAGCTCCCGCCGAAACCCCGACGGAAGAGCCTTCTCAACCCGCAACCGAGGAAACCACACAAGAGGTAACTACCGAGGAAACCACTGAGCCCGAGCCCCCCGAGGAGCTGCTGGCTTACGACTCCTTTAATCTGAATGCCTACATGAAGCCTGTTTGGAAGGGTAAGTATATGTACAACGAAACCGTCATGTTCGTTGGCATGGATGATCAGGCATCGCTGCTCTACACCCCCGACGAGATACTTTCCGTGACCTCGTATGACCTGAAAACCACCTACGAGAAGGGTAAGGACTACGACGTAGTGGACGGTAAGTTGGTTCTTTTGGAGGGTACGCGCATCCCCGTGATCAGCTTTGATCAGTATTATCATGAAAAAGAAATTCCCGGAATGCCTGCACAGCTTCAGGTCAAGCTGGATGGCAAGAAGTATTTCGTATATTGGGGCGAAGGCGAGACCATGACGAAATGGCAGGTAGCGGTAACCTATACTCACAGCCAGACATGGGAAGGCTTCAAGCCCGAAACATCCGATCAGTTTACAAAGCTGATCGCCAAGATGGAGGCAGGCGAGGACGTTACCATGATCTTCTACGGTGACAGCATTACCTTCGGAGCGACTTCCTCCAGCGGTGCAGGCGTGCATCCTTACGCACCTCCTTACACCCAGATGTTCACCCAGTACCTGGCACAGAAGTACGGCTACACCATCAAGTATGTAAACACGGGACTTGTCGGTGCATGCGTGCCTCCTGCCGAGGATACTGTATTCGGTACCAACGGTACCATTACCTATATCAACCCCGCGGTTGGCGGTTGGACCAGTGCAGATGGCTTTAACAAGTTTAACGAGTATGTCAAGCCCTTTGTTGAGCAGTATGGTTGTGACTTTTTCCTTCTGGCGTTCGGTATGAACGATGCGGGAAATACTCCCAAGAACGAGCAGAAGGCAATCAAGAAGATCGCTGACGAGCTGTATGCACTCAAGCCGGAGGCAGAGATGCTGTTGGTGGCAACCATGATCCCCAATCCCGAAGCAATCAACGGTTGGTATGGCAATCAGCACAGATTTGAAGATGTGTTTGTAGCCCTTGCCAATGACTACGTTGAAGATGGTAAATCCTGTGCAGTCGCAAAGATGACCAGCATGAGCCAGAGAATTCTGGAAAACAAGCGCTTCCGCGACCATACAGGTAACAACATCAACCATCCCAATGACTTCCTTGGCAGATTGTATGCCCAGGTCGTATTCCAGACCGTGATCGGTTACTGATAAAAAATATCAAAAGCCCTGCACGCCAAGGCGTTGTGTTCCTAAGGACACAACGCCAACTCTATTCGCCTCCGGCGAGTGATATTGCTTCGCAGTGATATTCGGCTTACGCCGAGTGGTATTCGCTACGCGAGTTTAGGAGGCGAATAGAATATCACTGCAAGGCGAAGCCCCTGCAATATCACTTTTGCGGTAGCAAAAATATAACGCTGTCGAAGACAGCATATCACTCAAAGCCTTCAGGAAGAGCGCACTTACTCACCACCGGGGGCGGTAGTGAAAATAGAAAAGAGCCGATATGGAAATAAATCCATATCGGCTTTTTAACTGTCCTTTAACACCCAAGGCCAAAAGTGCATGGATTTTCTTGACAATGATGTCAAATCGTGATAAAATAAAGCAAAGAAAGACCAAGGAGGTATGACCTATGATCAAGTATGAAATTAAAGGAGATTCGCTGCCCGTTGTGATCTGCTATCCCGAGGCAGGAGAAACGCTTTGCACCGAGAGAGGGGCTATGAGCTGGATGAGCAGCAATATGCAAATGGAAACACACGCAGGCGGCTTCGGCAAGGCCATGGGGCGTTTGTTTTCGGGTGAATCTGTGTTCTTGAATGAATATACTGCGCAGGGCAGTCAGGGAATGATCGCATTTGCGTCCAGCTTTCCGGGTTCTATCATGCCGTATCACGTCACTCCCGGAAACAGCATCATCGTGCAGAAAAAAGGCTTTTTGGCCATGGAAAAGGGACTGGATCTGTCCATTCATTTCCGCAAGAAGATCGGTCAGGGGCTCTTTGGCGGAGAAGGCTTTATTATGCAAAAGATCTCCGGTGACGGCCTTGTGTTTATCGAAATTGACGGCCATTGCGTGGAGTACGATCTGGCCGCAGGGCAAAGCCTGATCCTTGGCACGGGTTATCTTGCTGCTATGACCGAAGGATGCACGATGGAGCTTGAGAGCGTCAAGGGCGCGAAAAACGTGCTGTTTGGCGGTGAAGGGTTCTTCAACACGCGCGTAACCGGCCCCGGTAAGATCTGGGTACAGACCATGCCTATCGTGGCTGCTGCAGCAGCCATTGCACCCTATATTCCCACAAGCAATAATTGAGGTTGGTATGAAGCACGAATTTACTTACAGCAATCAACAATTTATGCTGGACGGTCAGCCCATCACCATTCTTTCGGGTGCGATCCACTATTTCCGTACCGTTCCCGAATATTGGGAAGACCGTCTTTTGAAGCTCAAGGCCTGCGGATTGAATGCAGTGGAAACCTATACCTGCTGGAATCTGCATGAGCGAAAAGAGGGCGAGTTTGATTTCTCGGGGATGCTGGACATTGAAAAATTCATTGAAACAGCCGAGCGTCTGGGCCTTTTGGTCATTCTGCGTCCGGGTCCGTATATCTGTGCCGAGTGGGATTTCGGCGGCCTGCCTTCCTGGCTGCTTTCCTATCCCGATATCGCGCTGCGCTGCGACGATCCATTGTATCTTGCCAAGATCAAGCCCTATTATCGTGAGCTGCTTTCGCGCATCCGTCCGCATCTTTGCACAAACGGTGGCAACGTCATCATGGTGCAGGTGGAAAACGAGTACGGCAGCTACGGTGATGATAAGGCGTATTTACAAAAGATCGTGGATATCTACCGCGAAAACGGCATTGATTGCCTGCTGTTCACCTCGGACGGCACGGCAAAATGGATGCTGAGCGGAGGCACCTTGCCCGAGGTGCTTGCCGTGGCCAATTTCGGCAGCTACACCGAGCAGATCTTGACCTTGAACGAGTTCCAGAAGGATCGCCCCTTGATGTGCGGTGAATTCTGGGACGGCTGGTTTGACCATTGGTACGAATCGGGTACGCAGCTGCGCCCCATCGACGATATCGTGCGTGAGATCGAAAAGTTCTTTGACCTTGGCGCGTCCTTTAATTTGTATATGTTCCACGGCGGCACCAATTTTGCCTTCTGGAACGGTGCAAACCACCCGGGTGACTACCAGCCCACCATTACAAGCTACGACTATCGTGCGCTGCTGACCGAGGCAGGGGATATCACACCGCTTTACGAGGCAGTCAAAGACTTGATCGTGCGCAGAACCGGAAAGCCCGCGCCTGAAATTGCGGTCAAAAACTCCGAAAAGGCTGCCTACGGAAAGCTCACGCTGACCGAGCAGGCAGAGTTGTTTGACAATCTTGATAAGCTGTGTTCTCCCGTCAGAGCTGCATTCCCCAAAACCATGGAGCAGCTTGGGCAGGATTTCGGCTTTACCTTGTACCGCACCACCATCCAAGGCCCCATTGAGCCGCTGCCACTGTGCTTTGGCGAGCTGCATGACCGCGCCATCATTTTTGTCAACGGCAAGTGCGTGGGCATCAAGGAGCGTGACCGCAGGGATGATTCCGTTACCATTGCGCTGGACTTTGGCGAGAGCGCCGTGCTGGATATTCTGGTTGAGAACATGGGCAGAGTCAACTACGGCATCAATCTGCTTGATAAAAAGGGGATCCTGGGCGGTGTCAGACTCGGCCAGCGTTATCACTTTGGTTGGGAGATGTATCCCTTGACCATGGACGACCTTACGGGGCTTGTCTTCCAAGAGCGGAGGACCTTTAATGCGCCTGTCTTTTTGCGCGGAAATCTGCATCTTGACCAAGAGCCTGCGGATACGTTCGTGCGTCTTGACGGCTTTCATAAGGGCTTTGTCGTGGTCAACGGCTTCAATATCGGCAGATACTATAATCCCGCAGGCCCGCAAAAAACGCTGTATCTGCCTGCCCCCTTGTTGCGTAAGGGTGACAATGAGATCATTGTCTTTGAATCGGACGGATATGCCGAGCCGATCATTACGTTTGTCGATGCTCCCGTGCTTTGTGAAAATGCATAACAAAACATCGGAGGTGCGTGATGTCGGATAACCTGCCAAATATCGCATTTCTGATCGTTGCCCATGCCGATCCCGAGCAGCTGAATCTGTTCATAGGGCAGCTGTTGACGTATGAGCATTGTGACGTTTACGTGCATACGGATGCCAAAAATCCGGGCATGGTGCAAAGCATTGAAAAATCAGACCGTGTGTTCATTCTTCCGGAGCATTACGACGTGCGATGGGGGGATTATTCTCAAATAACCGTCAACAACTATTTGCTCTCCTACGCTGCTGCGCACGGAAAGTATGATTATTATTCCTTGCACAGCGGTGCGGATCTTGCCATTCGTCCCCTGCACGAGTTTGCCGCATATCTGCAAAGCACCGCGCAATATGCCTATTATGAGGCAGTCAAGCTGCCCACGTCCTGGCAATACGGAGGTGGCTTTGGACGCGTCGCGCTGCATTGGCCAAGGTGCTTCAGGCAAAGACTCGCAAGATATTCGCCCATGCGGTATGCACGATCCCTGTACGGCAGAATGTACGGCTGCGGCATACTGAAGGGAAGAAAGCTGCCCGCGCAGTACACGCTGTACGGCGGCGCGGATTGGTTTACCATCAGTCACGACTGCGTTACGGACGTTTTGCGCTTTGTCGAGCAGCACAAGGATTTTGACCGTCTGTTCCTTCATTCACTTTCCGGTGCAGAGATCTATTACGTCACGCTGTTTGTGATGCTCAAGGGCGCGCGAAGCGTGCAAAGCGACAATATGCTGCGCTATGTGGATTGGCAGGATCGCGGCCAGCGGCTGCCTGTCGGCGCACCCAATTATTGCGCTATGTCGTTCTTGCAAGATATCCAAGCCTCGGGCAGATTCTTTGCAAGAAAGTTTGACGCAAACCACGACAGCGAGATCATTGCGTATTTTTTAGAGAAAACGAATAAAAAGCTATAAGGCTGCGAAATGAGCTTTTGATTTGCAAAAAAGGCCAACCACACAAGCGGTTGACCTTTTTTGGCACCCCCAACGGGAATCGAACCCATAACTAACCCTTAGGAGGGGTTTATTATATCCATTTAACTATGGAGGCATGATATAACAGAAAAGATTATACCACAACCTCGGGAAAAATGCAATACCAAAAGAAAAATTTTTGATCGTTCACCGCACACCGGTCAGATCGGAAAACCACTTCTTTCGCAGCTCTGCTGCGCAGCCGCAAACGGCAGCACTCGGTTTGGCTGATGCGATACGTAAGGGAATGATACGGCTGTCGGCAGGCAAGATCGGCCTCATACCGGTATAAACGCCATCCAAAAAAGCTTCATCCAATCGGAAGCGGTCGGACTCGAGTATCACGCAATCAGGCGTGAAAAACGATTCCAGCGTGCTGATGGCATAGGCGGTGGGCAGAATGGCCTCCTCGGTGCAAAGTGCGTCCGAGAGTGCATCTACAACCTTTTTGCGCTCGGGCATGAGCAGATCCCCGACGCGGCAGATGCGCGGAGAGAGCAGATTGCCGCGCATCCATACTGCTGCATACATCATGTCCGACAGACTGATATACACACCGCAAGCAACGCTTTGGCAGTCGGGGAGCGCGTTGAAATAGCTTTGAGCAGCCGTGATCTCGTCAAGCACAAGATCGCACTCACGATGCAGGATCTTTTCAATGCTGCGCAGCATATGCTGTACGGATAACGGCGCGATGGGCAGCGAATTGGTGATGCATTGCCGTTTGTCATCCTCGGGTGCCGTGATCACGGCAAGATAGGGCAGCGCGGACACCTGGGTATTGCAGCCTCTGCGCACGGCATTGAGAAAGATCAATAGATTGTCGTCAAAGGGGAATATGTCGTTGTAATCATGCACGCAGATCTCCCACGCCTGCATGGAGGGCGACAGGATGTGCGCACGAAAACGTCGCGAAGCAAGATCAAGCACCAAAAAAGCAGGCGCACTTTGAAATTGCAGGGTTCCGGGACGTCGACCTGCTCCGGGCGCGGGCAGCTTTTGCTCCGAGAGCAATCCGCTCTCTATCATAGCGTCCGCGATCTTGCCCGTGGTCATGATCGAAAGCTCGGTGGCGGTGGCAAGCTCTGCGCGCGTCAGCGAGCCATGCTCGCATAGTGCGCCAAAGCAGGACAGCAGATTTTCACGGCGAAATCCCGAAAAGGCAGGATGGATATGCGGTGACGTTCGACTTGGTTTATTTGACATGCTCATACTCCAAACTGGGAAATAATGGTAATCATGATCATATTATAGCCCGATTTACCGCATTCGTCAAGTGAAAAAAGTCGAAGGATATAAAAATATTTTGATTTTTTCAAAAAAACGGGTATGAAGCAAATTGCACGAAAAAAATATCGAAATTTTGTGAAAAATATTAAATTACCCCCTTGACAAATTCTTCATACCGTGATAAAATATATTGCCGCATAAAATAGGCCTTATAAGTATGCAGTTTTTTGCACGCAAAACGCTGCATCGCCGAACTTTAGCGAGACTATATGAAAGAGAGGTGCTTTTCGTGTTTGCAGTAATTGAAACCGGCGGAAAGCAGTACAAGGTACTCGAGCAGGACATCATCTATGTCGAGAAGCTCAATGTTGAGGAAGGCAGCGAGATCGTATTCGATAAGGTCGTTGCAGTTTCTACCGACGCAGGCTTTAAGGCAGGCGTTCCCACCGTTGAAGGCGCTAAGGTAACCGCTACTGTGCTCAAGAACGGTAAGAACAAGAAGATTTACGTTATGAAGTACAAGCCCAAGAAGAACGAAAAGAAGAAGATCGGTCACAGACAGCCTTACACCAAGGTTCAGATCACCAAGATCGAGGCTTAATTTTCGGTTTTTATGACCAAGCTCGTATTTTTCAGAAGCGACGGAATTTTCTACGGCTTCGAGGAACAGGGACACACAGGGTACGGACAAGAGGGTGACGATATCATCTGCGCAGCACTGTCTGCCATGACCATGCTGATCATCAATACCGTTGAAGTGGCGTATGCGTCGCACATCGATTATACCATCGATGAGACCACGACCAGAATCACGGTCAAGTCCAAATCGGCTCTTCCCGAATATGAGGAGGACGATTACAAGCGTTATGCCGTATCGGGTATCTTTATGGCTTATTACAAGCAGATCGAGGATATGATCGAGGAGTATTACGATTACCTGGACGTATCTGTTGTTGACAGACCGTACGAGTCGCAAACCGCGTAACATTTTCAAATTCAGAATCCCTTGGATTGGGATCGCACAAAAAGATGGAGGTAAGATCATGTTGAGACTTAGTTTACAGTTCTTTGCTCATAAAAAGGGTGTCGGCTCTACTAAGAACGGTCGTGACAGTGAGTCTAAGCGCCTTGGCGTTAAGAAGGCTGACGGTCAGGCAGTTATCGCCGGCAACATCATCGTAAGACAGAGAGGAACCGCTATCCATGCCGGTAACAACGTTGGTATGGGTACTGACCACACTCTGTACGCGCTGATCGACGGCAAGGTAAAATTTGAACACAAGACTAAGGACAAGAAGCAGGTCAGCGTTTACGCAGACTGATTCATGCTTTAGTGAACGTAAAAAGGGTGCTGTAACGGCACCCTTTTTACGTTATTTAGCCGAAAACGATTTTTCCACCTCGGGAATGCGTGCGCGCAGACGCGTTGCGGATCTCTGAAGCTGCTCAAGCTCGGCTGGGGCGGGAAGAAGCTGTGGCACAATCGTGGCACCGCGCTTGCCAAGCATGCAGGGAAGGCTCATGCAAACGTGTGAAAGCTCTGCGTAGCCATTCGTAAAGGTGCAGAGCGGCAGGACCGTGTGGCGGTCGTGCAGAATGATATCTGCCAGTGAGATAACGGCTTGCGCGATCGTATGATCTGCGTGTCCCTTGGCATCTACGGCACGCTCATGCTCTTGCAGAATATCGTCAAAAAGCGATTTCAACACAGGCAAATCACCGCCTCTGCCCATCGCATTCAGATAAGCGTCAAGCGGCATGCCGCATACACGTGCCAAGCTCCAGCAGACGGTTGCACGTGCGCCTTGTTCTCCAAGGATCATAATATCCACCTGATGCCAATCAACACCCAGATATTTGCCGATCAGATAGCGAAGCCTTTGCGAGTATATCAACGTCCCCGGGCCGATGATCTGTTCTGAGGGAAGACCGGCATAACGCAAAGCCGTGTACGTCATGGTATCCATCGGCTGGCTGACAACCACGATGACCGCGTCCTTGTTGTAAGCTGTGATCTCCGAGGCGACGTGCCTGACCAAGGGCGCGTTGATCTCGATCAGATCCGTTTGAGCCGTTTCGTGTACGGGTGAGGCACCGACGGCCAGGACGATCAACGCGCAATCGGCAAGATCCGAGCTTTCTCCCGCCCAGATATCCATGTCGGAGCGCAAGGGGAGTGCTGAGCAAAGATCAGCAGCCTGCCCGTCTGCCAATCGTTTGTCGCGGTCGATCAGCACAAGCGCATCCGGAAGACCGCTTGCGGCAAGCGCATGCGCGATCGTACCGCCAATCCCGTGACAGCCTATCACAGCGCATTTTTTGCCCTTATCACGAGAATCAAACGAGAAATATGACATAAAAAACCTCCACACCATGGGAATTCTGACCATAGTATGGAGGTTTTGTCAAAAATTATTCATGCAGCGTGCGTCCAACAGCATTTTTCCAGCCGTTGTAAAGCGTTTCGCGCTGCTCCGGGGGCATGGTTGCATCAAACTGTACATCGGGATGATAGATCGCGCGGATATGATCCAAAGAAGTATATACGCCAACCGCAAGCCCTGCAAGGCAAGCAGCGCCAAGCGCGGTGGTTTCAATGCAAGCGGGACGCACGATTTTCTTGCCTGTAATATCCGCCTGAAATTGCAGCAGGAACTTGTTTGCACTTGCGCCACCGTCCACCTTGAGCGACTGTACGCCAACACCCGCTTCCTTTTCCATCACGCTCAGCACGTCCGCGGTCTGATAGGCCATGGCCTCCAGCGTAGCACGCACGATATGTGCTTTGGTCGTCGCACGCGTCAGTCCCGTGATGCAGCCTCTGGCATAAGGGTCCCAGTAGGGCGCACCAAGGCCAACGAATGCGGGAACAAAGTAAACGCCACCGCTGTCGGGAACGCTTGCGGCAAGCTGCTCGGTTTGCGCAGAGGAGCGAATGATGCCAAGACCGTCACGCAGCCATTGTACCGCGGCACCGCATACGAATACCGAGCCCTCCAGCACGTATTGTGTTTTGTCACCGATGCGCCACGCGATCGAGGTGACAAGACCGTTCTGCGAGGTCACGGCAGTCTCGCCCGTGTTCATCAGCATAAATCCGCCCGTTCCGTATGTATTTTTAACGTCACCGGGATCAAAGCAGCACTGTCCGAACAAAGCTGCCTGCTGGTCGCCCGCAACGCCCGCAATGGGGATTTCACAGCCAAACAGCGCAGGCTTGGTGTGGCCGAAAATGCCGGAGGAGGGAAGCACGCGTGGCAGCATGCTTTCGGGAATGCCGAACAGCTCCAAAAGCTCTTTGTCCCAGCAAAGATCGTGGATGTTGTATAGCATGGTGCGCGCAGCGTTGCTGGGATCGGTCGCATGCACCTTGCCTCCGGTCAGCATCCAGATCAGCCACGTGTCGACCGTGCCGAAAAGCAGATCTCCGTTTTGCGCCTTTTCCATAGCGCCCGGTACGTTCTGTAAGATCCAGCGGATCTTGGTTGCAGAGAAATATGAGTCGATCAAAAGCCCGGTCTTTGCGCGAACCTTATCGCTGTAGCCCTGCTCCTTGAGCGCGTCGCAATAGTCGGCCGTGCGGCGGCATTGCCATACAATGGCATTGTATATCGGTCTGCCCGTGTGTCTGTCCCACACGACCGTGGTTTCTCTTTGATTGGTAATGCCGATCGCAGCAATATCCTTGCCGTCAAGCCCCGTTTTGGCGAGTGCTTCATGTGCCACACCGATCTGCGTTGCCCATATCTCGGTGGGATCATGCTCCACCCAACCGTCTTGCGGAAAGATCTGGGAAAATTCCTTTTGTGCTGTGCCGATCATGGCACCGTCCGAGGAGAAGATGATGGCGCGGCAGCTTGTCGTGCCTTGATCCATCGCAAGCAAATACTGTTTCATACATGCACCTCCGTTTGATTTATTTCAGTATACCACAGTTCGGGACAATTGTCAAATTATTATTTCTGTTTGGTATTGATTTCGAAATTTTTATTGACTTATTTCGTTTTCAATGTTATAATGAGTATGCCAAACAAACTGAATATTAAAAACCGGGTGTTTATCTTATGGGGATACTACGCCCTTTTTGGGCAATACTGCTGTAAATGAATTTGATAAAATGCAAATTCCGTACAGCGGTGGAAGTAGTATCCTACCCCCAATCTGTATTCAGTTTGTTTGGCGACGACTTGGAATTTGCGTTTTTGTGCGCTGATTTCGGTCGGCGCACTTTTTTATTGCCGGAGGACCGTATGAGTAACATTTATATTGTTGCAAACAGCATGAGAGAGGATTTTATCATCCATGCCGCGACAACAAATGAAGAGCTTGCACAAGCAGTACATACAAAGTTAAAGAAAAAGTTCAGCGGTACAGAGTATTGTGATGATTTGGAAATATTGAAATTCAGCGATGCTGATGCGATTGAATTCCTGAAAAAGGACTAAGAAATTTTTATAACCTCTTTACCAAAACACTGTTTTGTGTTACAATGAAGCAAAGAGGTGATGGATATGAGTTTCTTTCGATTGATAAGCTTTAATATCTGCTCGTCGCATTTTTTGCACGGGCATTATACGGATGAGAATTTGCAGTTGCTGGCAGACGTGATTGCGGACGAGCGCTTTGGCGTTGTGTGTCTGCAGGAGGTGGACAAGGTCTGCACACGCTCACAGGGCGTGGATATGACCGCAAGCCTTGCGCAAATGGCAGGATATGCATACTCCTATTTCATCAAAATCCGCGATTTTCAGGGCGGTGAATACGGCACGGCCGTTCTTTCGCGTTACCCCATCATCGAGGCGCAGACGCAAAATTTCGCGGTCAGGATCGCAAAGCAGGGAACGTCCTGCGGCTTTGTCGTGCTGGACGTGGACGGTGAGCGCGTTACGGTGTTCAACACGCACCTGTCGGTGGAGAGTGACGAGGCAAACACCGAAACCATGCTGTGCCTTGGAGATATTCTTTCGGACTATATGCAAAAAAACAATGGCAGAATCCTTTGCTGCGGGGATTTCAATACCAATCCCGATAAGATCGCAAAGTATCTGCCAATGCTCAGATATGCAAATTGCGGACTTTACACCTATGCCGATCGCTCGATCGACAACGTGCTGTATCTTGGCTACGACGTGCAAAACGTACATACCGTGGATACCACGACAAGCCGCGTGACCGATCACAATATGCTGGTGTGTGACGTCACCTTATAAACTGCCAAAATAAGCGCGAATGTCCTGCTCTGCAGCCGTGCAGCTGCCCTGGATCATTTGCGGGCTGCCGCCGCCCTTGCCGCCAAGGGCGGCGTTTATCTGTTTGGAGGCTGCTCGCAGATCGACCGATGCAGAGCCTATGATATAACGGTATCCGTCTGTATCGCTGCCCGAAAAGGCTGCGCAGATGCCCGTGCATTTCTCCACTCCCGCATTGACAAGCAGGCGCAGGGACAGCATGTCGGGATCATCCGTGAATATGCAGAGGTTTCCTTGGGTTTGCTCAAGTGCTGCGATCTTGAAGTCCAGCAGCTGACGGCGCAGGGATGCGATGGTTGCAGAGCGTTTTTCGATCTCAGCCTCTTTTTTCTGCACGCCCTGTACCACCTCGCTTTGCTTGACAGAAAGCATGGCGGACAGAGTCGCTACGTCCTGCCAGGTCTTGCGATAGTGTGCAAGAGCCGCGCTGCCTGCCAAAAAGTGGATGCGGATGCCGCCCTTGTAGCGAATGGCATCCAGCAGCTTGATCATGCCGATCTCTCCCGTGCGCGCCACGTGCGGAGCGCAGCAAGCGCAAACGTCGTATTGCCCAATGGTGACAAGGCGCACGTTTTCAGACAGATCCAGCTTGGAGCGGTACTCGGTGGCAGCCAGAACCTCGGCACTTGGATATTCTGCCGTGATCGCCACGTTTTCATAGATGATACGGTTGGCCTCATCCTCCACCTCGTCCAGCTGCTCGCGCGTCAGCTCACCGTCGAAATCCATGGTGATCTCACCGCCCAAGTGAAAACCTACGTTATGAAAGCCGTATTTTTTGTGCATCAGCCCGGATACGATATGCTCGCCGGAATGGATCTGCATGCGCAGATAGCGGGCAGGGAAGTCCAGCTGACCGTGAACGGATTGCCCTACGGGCAGAGCTTCACTGACGTAATGGCAGATCACGCCGTCACTCTCCTGCACGTCAAGCACCTGTGCGCCGCCAAGCGTACCTCCGTCGGCACACTGACCGCCCTCCTCGGGGAAAAACGCGGTCTGATCAAGCACGACGGCAAAGCGTTCCCCGTCAGTATTGCAAGAGAGAACCGTCGCGTCAAAGCTTTGCATGTAGCTGTCAATATCAAATAAACGAATGGTCTTTTGCATGTTAACCTCACAAACAAAGAGCCGCGTGAGCGGCTCTTGTTTTTTAATCCAATAATTTCAGATCCAACCAAAGGTCGGAGATAAATGCGAGCAGCTCGGGATCGAGATTTGCATAGGCAAACTCGTTATAGGATGCCGAAAAATCAAAGCCTTCGGGATAAAGCATCTCATAATAGTCGCATTCCTCGTCACCCATACCAAGAGCCTCCTGGTATTCGGGGTTTTCATAGACTGCGCTGTTGGGAGTTGCATAGTAAATGTATTCCGCATTGGCCCTTGCCACATCGCAAACCTCGCCGCCGATCACAGCGTCGGTGCTGAGCATAAAGTTGATATATGCCTCGGCAATCTCCTTGTTCTTGGCACAGGTGGGAATGCACATGGCGTCCATGAAAAGATTGGTGCAGATATTGCCGTCCTTATCTCTGGGGTAGCCAAACTGCAGATTTACGTTCTCCGAAGAGTTTTCCATCATGGTAATGCAGTCACCGGCATAATAAGCGGCAATGGCGGCATCTCCCGATTCCATCATGTTGAATACCTGGTCCATGACGTATCTCTTGAGCAGCGGCTTTTGCGCAGCCAGCTCCCGATATGCCAATTCCCACTCGTCGGGGCGGTTGGAGTTGACGCTGATGCCAAGCTTGTACATCGCGGTTCCGAATGCGTCCCTGGAGTTGTCAAACTGCAGGATCTGTTTGGCATACTCCTCGCTCCACATCAGATCCCACGTTACGTCCTTTGGCTCAATGTCCGTGACGATGTTGGTATCGTACACAATGCCGACCATGCCGTAGGTGTAAGGAACGGTGTATTTGTTCTCAGGATCGTAGAACAGATTTCTGAACTGCTCGGGAATGTTTTTTTCAAAGTTGGGGATGTGATCAAAATTCAGCTCCAGAAGCATGTCGTGCTCGATAAAGTAGTCGATCATGTAGTCGGAGGGAATGATGACGTCGTAGCTTGCAGAGCCGGATTCCAGCTTGGCACGCAAGCTTTCGTTGGAATCGTAGGTGTCGTAATTGACCTTTACGCGTACGCCCGTCTGCTCAAAGTACCACTGCTCGAACGCCTTGTTGACGTTAAGTGAGTCGTAAGAGCCGTCCGAGATGTATTCGCCCCAGTTATAGACGTTGAGTACCACGTCATAAGCGCTGTCACAAGCCGAAAGGGAAGCGGCGCAGGGCAAAAGCAGGATCAGAGCTAAAAGAAGGGAAGAAATCTTACAAAGCTTCATTTCTTTTCCTCCTTTACTCGAATTCTGCGTGCGCGAGCCTTTTCGCGCTGCTGCTGTCTTTTTGCCTTGGCATCCTCGTCGGTGCTGAGCATATTGAACAGGATCAGGAAGATCAGAACCGTGACAAAAATCACGGTGGCCAGCGCATAGATATCCGGCTTGACCGATTTTCTGACCTCACCGTAGATCAGAATGGGCAGTGTTGTAAAGCCGGAGCCCTTGGTAAAGTAGCTGATGACAAAGTCATCAAGCGAGAGCGTGAATGCCATGATCAGACCGGTAACGATACCGGGCATGATCTCGGGCAGCTCTACCTTGAAAAAGGACTGCACGGGATTGCAGCCAAGGTCCATGGCGGCCTCGGGCAGGGACTTGTCCATCTGCTTGAGCTTGGGCATGATCTGCAGCATGACGTAAGGAAGCGAGAATGTCACGTGCGCGATCAGCATGGTCCAGAAGCTGAAGGTTTCGGAAACGTGCAAAAGCGTTCCGACAAATACAAACAAAAGGGTAAATGAAAAACCGGTAATGATCTCGGGATTGATCATAGGGATCTGCGTCACGGTCATAAGCGTGGCGCGCACGCCTGCCGAGCGCATTTTGTTGATACCGTAAGCGGCAACCGTGCCAAGCACCGTGGAGATGACCGAGGAGGTCACTGCCAGCAAAAGCGTGTTGCGCACCGCCTCCAGGATCGCCTCGTTGGAGATCATTTCGGCATACCAATCCAAGGAAAATCCCTCGAATACAGAGGTGCTCTTACCTGCGTTAAAGGAAAAGAGGATCATGACCGCGATGGGCGCGAACAGGAAGAAGAACACCATGAACAAATAGAAATTCGCCCAGAATTTGTTTTTATTCATCGCGCACCCTCCTTGTCGTTATCGCCAAAGCGGTTCATAAAGATCAGACCTGCAAGCAGGATCAGCATCAGTACGAAGGAAAGCGCAGCGGCAAAGTGGTGATTGTTGTTATAGTAATAATAATCAATGATATCACCGATCAGGAAAATGCCGCCCAGCTGATTGGAAATGTAGAAGGTGGAGATCGAGGGAACGAAAACCATGGTAATGCCCGAAAGCACACCGGGAATACTCAGCGGCAAAATGACCTTGCGCAAAACGCCGAAGGCGTTGCAGCCAAGATCCTGCGCTGCCTCAACAAGGCGGTAATCCAGTTTGGCCATGATCGAGTAAATGGGCAGGATCATATAGGGCAAAAAGTCGTATACCATACCGATGACGACAGCGGTTTCGTTGTAGATGACAATATCGGGCTTGGGATCAAGCGCGATGGGAACCATACTCTCGGGCAAAAGTGAGAGTACGTATACTATGGCGTTGTTGAGCACCTCCAGTACCTCGGACAAAGCGTAGGTACGGATGATGAAGTTGGTCCACATGGGGAGCATGATCAGAACCACAAGCACCTTTTGAGCGCTGGGGGAGGTGCGGGAGATGAAATATGCGGCAGGATAGCCGATCAGAAGACAGATCACGGTTGCAATGGCCGCAAGCTTTACCGAACGCAGAAATACGCCCAAATATTTTGGGGTAAAGAATTCGGAGATATGCGTCATGGTGAAATGCAGATCGTTATCCGTGAAAGCATAAAACGCAACGAACGCCAAGGGGATGAGAATAAACAGCACACTCCAGAGAATGTGCGGCGTCGCAAGCAAGCGCGACAGCGGCCCTTTAGCAGTACGGTTCATGCTCATTCCTCCTCGTCGACCACGTCGGAGAGGTGGTCCATTTCATCGGAGAAGGTGGAGTAGTCACCGAACTTGCCCGAATACTCGGACTTTTTCATGACGTGGATCGCGTCGGGCTGAATGTGCAGACCGATGGTCTGTCCCTCTGCCACAAAGTCAGAGGTCTCCAGCATCCACTTAAATCCCTGTACGTCCACGATGATCTCGTAGTAATCACCCTTGAAGGTCACGCCCGAAACGGTGCCGATCAGCATGCCGTCCTTAACGTCAACCACGTCAACGTCCTCGGGGCGGATCACGATATCCACCTTTTCATCGGGGGCAAAGCCACTGTCCAGGCAATCGAACACATGGCCGGCGATCTTGGCCTTGTAATCACAGGGCATGGTGCCGTCCAGAATGTTGGATTCACCGATAAAGTCGGCAACGAATGCGTTGATGGGCTCGTTATAAATATCGGTAGGAGTGCCGATCTGCTGGATCGCACCGTCTGCCATGACCACAACGGTGTCCGACATGGAGAGTGCCTCCTCCTGGTCGTGCGTCACGTATATAAAGGTAATGCCCGTCTCACGCTGAATATTCTTCAGCTCCTTTTGCATATCCTTGCGCAGCTTGAGGTCAAGCGCTCCCAAAGGCTCGTCCAGAAGCAGCAGCTTGGGACGGTTGATCAGTGCGCGTGCGATTGCCACACGCTGCTGCTGGCCGCCCGAAAGATTGCCGACGTGGCGTTTTTCAAAGCCCTTGAGATTGACAAGCTCAAGCATTTCCTTGACGCGGCGCTCGATCTCGTCCTTTTTAACCTTTTGTACTTTAAGTCCGAATGCGATGTTCTCATATACGTTCAAATGAGGGAACAGGGCATACCGCTGAAATACGGTGTTCACGTGCCTTTTGTAGGCAGGAACGTCGTTGATACGTTGACCACCGAATTCCACGTCACCGGAATCGGGGGACACAAAGCCGCCGATGATCCGCAGCGTTGTGGTTTTACCGCAACCCGAGGGACCAAGCAGAGTGACAAACTCCTTGTCGTGAATTTCCAGGTCGATGGCCCTTAAAACAGGCTCACCGTCAAACGCCTTGGAAACTCCTTTGAGCCGAACCAAAACATTATCGTTCACTTCGCATCAATACTCCTTTTAGACAGAAAAATAGAGAATAATAATATTCTAACAGATTCATAGGAAAATTGCAATAGATTTCGCAAAATTCTTTGAAAAATCACGAAATTTCTGTCAATGACTTGCAAAAGGTATCGGTTTTCTTGATTTTTCTTTGATTTCCTCTGAAATTCTCGTTTTTTCTCGCTTTTTTGATCAAACGAACAGCATGCAAAAAAGGCAGCAGGAGAACACAAAAAGCGTCAGTGAGTTGCCTGTACGCAAAAGCAGCCAAACCGAGATCGCCCACAGCAAAAAAATACAGCAAAAGCTCAAAACCAGAATCATGCGCTCAGCAACTCTCAGCGGCAAAAACCTGCATAAAAGACCGTGCAGGATCCTGCCACCATCAAAGCCGTCGATGGGCAGCAGATTGAGTAAGCCGAGAGATAGACTGGATAGCGAAAATTCCGCAAGCCAGAAAGCGGTGCCTGAAAAAGGGAAGGAGAGCGCAAAGCACAAAAAATTGATAAGCGGTCCCGCAAAGCAAAGCATGGTCATTTCCGAGTATGCATACAGCCTGCCCGTTGTGTTCAGCCGTGCGCCAAGCACGTCAAGTCGCATGTGCGTAAGGTCTATCGAGAGCAGTCTTGCGGCAATGATATGTCCAAGCTCGTGTATGGCAGCGGCGCAAAGGCTTGCGCTCAGTGGTACGAGCGGTGTGGTTGCGATCATGCAAAGGATCAGAATAAAGGTCGCGGGGGTGATAGAAAATTGCAGCTTCATAGTAAGAAAAACTCCAAAGGATTATTTGAAAACAATATATGATATTTATTTTAAAATTATCAAAAAGCGGTTGACAATCACGTGACTGTGATATATAATTAATATACTATAAGAAAAGGAGGAAACATATGAATTTACATATACATGATTCGCTTATCCCGGGTACCAAGTTGCGCAGGGCAGATATGGACGGCCTGACGGGCATGGCATTTTTGTCCAAGATCTTCTTTATCAGTGACGGTGTAATGCTGACGCAGATCCGTGATATTTCGGGGATCGACGGCTCAACGCTGCAGAACTGGACCAAGAGAGGCTGGGTTCCGCTGTCCAAGTCCAAAAAATACAATATTGATCAGGTGGCATATATCCTGATCATCAATATGCTGCGTCCCTGCATGCAGCTGGATAAGATCGCCTATATGCTGGAATATATCAACGGTGACCTGGAGGACGCAAGCGACGATATCATTCGTGCAAGCGTGCTTTACGATTATATCTGCCGCATTCTGGATGCACTGGTGGAGCAGAATCAATGCTCGTTCTCGTCTATCCGTCACGTCATCGAGGAGCAGACAGCAGGATATACAGAGGTCATGGAGGGCGCAAGAGAACGCTTGACCGACGCGCTGGAGGCCATCGTGGTTGCATACTATGCAACGCTGATCAAGCACCGCTCGGACGAGCTGGTCAATAAACTGGTGGGCAGCCGTGAGCAGTAAGATGTCTGAACGGCTTGTTCTGGCCGTGGTTTATTTACTTTTGTTTGCCTTTGCTGCGACAGGCTCTTATCTGATCGCGGATCTGGCCATGCGTGGCCTGAATACCATTGCGGTGCTGGAGGAAACGCATGCCGCAAGCGTGATCAGACTGTTTTTGACCGTGATTATCAGCGGCCTGATCCTGAGTGCGGTGTCGTTTTGGGAAGGGTATCATTTTGCATCCTTTGATAAAAGCACGGTGTTTCCGGCCATCGGCATGGCGCTGGGCGCACATTTCGTGCTGGGATTTTTGTTCGGCTTTTCTCCGTGGGTAAACGGCGGCGTGCTGTATTTAGCAGGCTGGATGAAATACGGCAGCGAATACACGTCTGAATGCTCCATGGCAACCAAGGACGTCAGCCTCCTGCTCTTTATCGGTGCATTTTTGATCTTTGCCGCGCTGTATACCTTGTTTATGAGCTTCCCGCAGTATTACGGAATGCTCAAAAGATATGCGGACAGGGAAGCCCTGCTTGAGGAGCGACAGCAGAAAAAAACCTACGTCCAACCGGCAGAGGAGTATGCAAACGCAGAGGAAGAAAACGGTGCGGAGGAGCAAAATCCTTTGCAGTAAAAGGACTTTTGGGGCATGAAAAAATGCCTGAAAATTTTTTCAAAAAACTTTGCAAAAAGGTATTGACAAATTTCGAAAAAGGTGTATAATATTATTCGTTGCCGGTGAGCGAGCCAAGGCAGCGAATGCGAGAGTGGCGGAACTGGCAGACGCGCACGTTTGAGGGGCGTGTGGTTTACACCGTACGGGTTCAAGTCCCGTTTCTCGCACCAAAAACGGTACGAGGTGTGAGCCGAGTACCGTAATATGCGGGTATGGCGGAATTGGCAGACGCGCTAGATTCAGGTTCTAGTGGGGGCAACTTCGTGGAGGTTCAAGTCCTCTTACCCGCACCAAAACAAAAGGGATGATCGACAGATCATCCCTTTTGTTTTGGTTACGGGTATATAGCGGAGGACTTGAAGGGGCGGCGCAATGAATGACAGCCTAAATGGCTGTCAGAACGCCGCCTGACCGAGGCGCGTAGCAAAAGACCGCATCAAAAACGCGGCTTTTGCGTCGTCGCGCCGAGAATCAAGTCCTCTTACCCGCACCAACTGAAAACGGTATGCAAAAGTGTACCGTTTTTTTTGTTTTCTCCACTTACGCACCACTTTAACCTCAAAAAGTGCCCTTAGAAAAAACTTTCCCCCACCCTATTGACAACGTTTTTTTGATATGGTATAGTAGCATTGAGAGATAAAAACAAGGAGACTTTTAATGAAAAAATATATAGCTTTTTTGCTTTGCGTGATGATGATACTATCGCTGATTTCATGTGACACGACAGACAAAAATAAAGATACAGAAAAGGATATCCCCAGCACCGAAAATACACAGATTTCAGGAGCCGAGATCGCTATGGAAATGTACGAGGCGGCTCTAAAAAATGAGATCAGAGTTTGCGAAACCGATATAGAAGAATGGAACTATCTAAAGGATTGTAAGACTCCCTATAATCGGATTCCACTTTGTGAATTAGAACGTATAGGATACATATATATAGACATTGACGGTGACTCGATAAACGAACTCGTGATCGATTGCGGAGACACCTTGATTTTGCGTTATTACGAGGGATACGTTTACGTTTATCCGTTTACATTTAGAGGAATAAACAATTTGCATACCGACGGTTCGTATTCTTGGAATGACACCGGAGTTAACTTTGAATACGGAGAAGATCAACTTGCTTTTGACGGCGCAGAATTAAGGACAAAAGAGCTTTGGCGCATTGTTAATGATGGAGAGCCGAATGCTGAATATTATATTGACGGCAAACAGGTAACACAGGAAGAAATTTTGAAATATATCGAGGACAACCCTAAAACAAGAATCGAATTTTCACCACTTGAAGTATCGTGGTTAAACAAGATTTCACGTGTTGGTGCAGTATTACTTGCACAAGAATATTAGGCAAGTTTTTATAAAGAAGACAAAGGAAATATCATTGTACCGGGAGACAATTCTTTGGCACCTTCTCATGTTTACGTAGTGTTGATGCGACGGTTCGTTTTAGATCATTGGTCAACGATCGACGAGATATGGATCGATAAGAATACAGGAGAAGCCATCATTCCATATGTATTCGACGGCAAGGGTTAAACCTTTCACCGAGGTGACATTACCATCAGGTTCTAGTGGGGGCAACTTCGTGGAGGTTCAAGTCCTCTTACCCGCACCAAAACAAAAGGGATGATCGACAGATCATCCCTTTTGTTTTGGTTACGGGTATATAGCAGAGGACTTGAAGGGGCGGCGCAATGAATGACAGCCTAAATGGCTGTCAGAACGCCGCCTGACCGAGGGGCGTAGCAAAAGACCGGGGGGGGACGCGGCTTTTGCGTCGTCGCGCCGAGAATCAAGTCCTCTTACCCACCCATATCATTCCAATCCCACCCACACGCCACTTTGAACGTAAAAAACACCTTTTATCAAATCTTTTCCCCACCTTATTGACATCGCTTTTTCGATGTGATATAGTAGCATTGTAAAACAGAAATGGGGAGACCTTTGATGAAAAAACATTTTGCCTTTTTACTTTGTCTGATCATGATGCTGTCGCTGATTTCCTGTCATACCAACGGTCAAAATGCGCAAGAAACCACTTCGACAACCGAAGCTGACTCTTCCGCAAACAATGCCGCTATGCAGATGTACGAGGCGGCGATCAAAGAGGAGATCAGCGTTTTTGACGAGCGCTTGGGTGAGGTGAAATTGAAAGGTCTGTCAAATAACGACTCGGAGTTAGGCTCGTGCAAATTACTCAAAAAAGCGGTAGTGGATATCGATCGGGACGGCATCAACGAATTCGTGATTCAATCGCCCGATCAAGAGCATATCATTTTGCGATACGATAGCGGTCGGGTGTACAGCTACCGCTTGGACGCCCATGATTATTACAGGCTTAATACCGACGGAACCTTTTATTGGTATGATTTTGTTGAATCGTCGGGGCGCGCGTGCGGACTGAGCCGGATCGTCTTTGACGCACAAACGCTGAACGTAATACCCATCTACAGCCTTGAAGTGTCCGCAAATCCCACCGAATACGAATATTTCGTAGAGGGAAAGGCTGTTACGGGAAACGAATACTACGATTATCAACACGATCAGAACGTACACAGACCAAGCGTGAAATTTTCTCAATTTGAGCTTGCATGCTCCTATCCCATCTCCGCGCAGCAGGCATGGGATCTGGCAAATGCGTATTGGAATGATCAGGACGGTTGCGCAGAATGCTCAGCGGGAACGACTTGGACTGTAAGAATCGCGATGATCGACACGCCAAACTCCGAAACGAATGCTTATCGCTTTGCTTTTCTGGTGGAATGGAACTCGGGCGGAGGCTTGGAGGGATATGAATGTATGCCTCCGCATACGGTCCGCGAACACGATCAGATCCTGGTGAATGCATCGACGGGCGAAATTGTTGCGTCCGCCTGTGATTGGGGTAGCGCGTGCATTTCTGTCGAACAAGCAATAGAGATTGCAAAAAAAGATTGTGAATATATCGATTTTGAAAATGAAGCAAATGAATATCTTGTTGAACACGATGCAGATGCAACCGCTCCCGATCATTTTACGTGATCGTCATTCAAAAATACTATGTCGATCACTATTCTGCCTATACAACAAGATGGGTACATAAATACACGGGAGAAATTATTGCTCCGTATTACATAAACGGTAAGTAAGAGTATAGAAACAGTCATATTCTCGCATTTCGGGAGTAATTCCTTGGCTTCGGGGTTGTATTCCTTCTGACGGAATGATAGAATAACGGCAACAAAACCCGAAATGCGAGGAGATATACCATGGAAAAGAAAACGATAGGCAAATTCATAGCGGCTCTGCGTAAGGCAAACGGTATGACACAAAAGGAGCTTGGCGAAAAGCTCTATGTTTCGGATAAAACGGTGAGCCGATGGGAGTGCGATGAGTGTACGCCTGAGCTTTCCTTGATACCTTCGATCGCGGAGATCTTCGGTATCACTACCGACGAGCTTCTGCGCGGAGAACGAAACAACCCCGACCGAGAAGCAGCAACGGAAGATGTGGCGAGTAAGCAGAAAGCAAAAAGCGATAAGCAGTTCAGGCTCATGCTCGATCGAAACAGCCGCAAATACAAAAACTTAACGCTGATCTCTGTCGGCATTACCATTTTCGGCTTTATTGCCGCAATCATTGCCAACTTCGGATTTTCAAAAGGTCTGATTGCTTTTTGCCTTTCCGCTGCTTTTTGCGTGGCAAGCGAAATATGCCAGATTTGCTTTGCCATCAACGCGCGTATCACACCCGATGAGGACGATGATTCCTATACTGAAAGAATACAAGAGGCTAATACGGGTGTAATCAAAACAGCCACCGCAATCACCGCCGTAAACCTGCTCCTGCTTGCATTCTGCTTACCGCTTGTAACAATGATAGACGGAGCAAACTACGGCTTGGTATTTGAACATTGGCTCGGTTACGGATTGTTGGCAGCGGCTATCGCGTTTGTGTTGTGTTATATTGTATATACACTCTTTGTACGCAAGGTGCTGTGCGAACGGAATTTGATTTCGCTGACTGAAAAGCAACAAAGCCTTATAACGAAGAATCATAAGCTACTTACAAAAACTATCCGCAGTGCTGTAACTGTTGCACTTGCTTTAGGCGTTTGTATAGGAGTTTGGAACATCATCGGTTGGCAAACCTTCTTAAAAGAACGCACCTTTGATAACTGTGCGGATTTTAAAGAGTTTATGGAAAGCGATTATAACAGATGGTTTAACGAAACCTACGGCTACGCAAACGTAAACGGCGAGATTGTTGAAGTTTATCCAGGAGCTCCTGACCACTCACATAATGCGATTAACCATCAATATGTAATTTCGAGTATAGAGAATTCAAATGGTGAGGAAATATGCTCGTATTATTATAATCCAGATCTCTATTGGCGAATTGATTTTACTTTATCGGCAGATGATAAAATGCCCGTAACTGTTGTTACCAGTGAATCCGTTGCCAATGCCCGAGATATTTTTTTTACAATAGAAACCGTGCTTTATATATTTATTGTGATTGATTTTGTTATTTCGGCGATGGTTTATACGATGAAAGCCCACAAAAATTATAAAAAAGCATAATAACAACCCTCGTTCTGACCGGGAGCGAGGGCGTTTTTTGCAAAAGTAACAGCGTAACCCATCAGAGTAACACTCCAAAGGGTGGAATTTTAACCGAAAATATGATAAAATATGTTCAGAAAGAACGGAGGTGTTTCTATGGAGTTTTCCGAAAAATTAAAAGAACTGCGTAGCGAAAAAGGTATATCACAAGCAAAGCTCGCAGCAGATATACATATCTCGAGATCTGCCGTTGCTAAATGGGAGAACGGCTTGGGGTTGCCAAGTGACGAGTCGCTTAAACTGTTAGCCGACTATTTCGGCATCACAATCGACGAGTTGATACCAAACAAGAGCAATGAAGAAATCCTTGTGTCAAAGAACAAAACCATCGACCAACAGAAAAAGGTCATCATCGGCTTTGCGGCAGGTTGCGCTATCGGTCTGTTTATATTGGGGTTCATCTTCATTGAACCGTTGCGAGAGAGCTTGGTTCAGTTGGGATTAGGTGTTATTTTGGTACTGCTCGGTATCTTCAATATGTGCGGAAATATCGGCACGATCCATTGGTACAATCGCCGTAAGGTCACAAAGGAGAACCAAAAGGCGTATTGTATGTTCGTCGGTCTTGGAACGCTTATCGTCGGTGTTGCCATAATCGCAGGCGCAGTTATACAAGCATTAGGAAACATAGCGGCAAGTGGATTGGTGATAGGCGCAGGCGTTTTGATTGGATTAGCTTTTATCTTATACGCACAGTTCAAATATAATAAAGGTCTGTTCTAAAAGTTATGCCCTCGTTCCGAAATGGAGCGAGGGTTTTTTGCACTTAAGTGATTGAATTATTCACAAAAATATGGTATAATGGAAATTATTAAAAAAACGAAAGGAGGACTCTATGAATTATTCAGAAATCACACCGTATATCAAGGAGCTTGCTGCTCTTTCGGATACAAGCAATCACATCGTCCCCGATATGTACGCACAGCACGACGTAAAGCGTGGTCTGCGTGATATCAACGGCAACGGCGTTGTTGCCGGGCTTACCGAGGTATCGTACATCAAGGCAAAGGAGATCGATGCACAAGGGAATGCCATTCCGTGCGCAGGGCAGCTTTATTACCGAGGCGTGAATGTGCGAAGTCTCGTAAAAGGCTTTGTTACTGATAAACGTCCGGGATTTGAGGAAACGGTATATTTGCTCCTTTTCTCAAAGCTTCCGACCAAAGACGAGCTTGATGCGTTTTGTGCGCAGCTTTCGCTCTATCGCTCCTTGCCGCCATCCTTTGTTCGTGATATGATCCTGAAAGCCCCCGGCAAGGATATGATGAATATTCTGTCAAGAAGTGTGTTGGCACTCTATGCCTACGATGAGAACCCTGACGATATCTCCACCGCAAATATTCTGCGCCAATGCTTGCAGCTCATAGCGGAATTTCCGCTTCTTGCAGTTTACGGATATCAGTCCTTCCAGCATTATCACAACGGGCAGAGCTTGTTCATCCATTATCCGAAAAAGGAACTGAACACTGCGGAAAATCTCCTTTATATACTCCGTGAGGACGGGCAGTATACGCCGCTTGAAGCAGAACTGCTTGACCTTGCGCTTGTATTACACGCGGAACACGGAGGCGGTAACAATTCAACCTTTACAACGCACGTAGTAACGTCGTCCGGAACAGACACCTACTCTGCAATTTCCGCCGCGCTTGGCTCACTGAAAGGCCCACGCCACGGCGGTGCAAACATCAAGGTGATGCAGATGTTCGATGATATGAAAGCGAACATTGATACAAAAGACAAGGATGCGGTGAAGGATTATCTCGTCAGACTTCTTGACAAACAAGCTTTTGACAAGGCAGGACTCATTTACGGCATGGGACACGCCGTTTACTCACTTTCCGATCCGAGAGCGGACATTCTGCGGTACTATGCGGAGCAGCTTTCGATAGAGAAAGGATTTCACGAGGAATTTGAGCTTTACCAAATGGTTGAAAAAATGGCTCCCGAGATCATTGCCGAGAAGCGCAAGATGTATAAGGGTGTCAGCGCGAATGTGGACTTCTATTCGGGTATGGTCTATAAAATGCTCGGACTGCCTTATGAGCTTTTTACGCCAATTTTCGCCATTGCACGAATCGCAGGCTGGAGCGCACACCGTATGGAAGAAATACAGAACGCGGGTAAGATCATACGTCCTGCTTACATAAACGTAAAAGAAGAAACAGTATATGTATCCTTGAAGGATAGATAAGAACAGCCCTCGTTCCGAAAGGAGCGAGGGATTTTATCTATATTCTTGAGCAGTTCATAAAATTGTGATATAATATACTAAAAATACTGAGAAACACGAAAACACAACTAATAGTCGAGAATTTTTCAAAAAATCCCCTTGCGTGAGGTATTGCTTGTTACGCTGCGTAATGTTGTATAATGGGGATCAAGGAGGTGATAAGCTATGTCAAAATACACTACGCCAGAAATAGCAAAGCTCTGTGGCGTATCGGTGAGAACGGTTCAATATTACGATGACCGAGGCATTCTCGTGCCGAGCGAGCTTTCTGAGGGTGGTCGCAGGCTCTATACAGAGGACGACTTGAAGCGTATGCACATTATCTGTTTTCTACGTGAAGCCGGACTTCCCATTAACAGTATTTCTGCTTTGTTCGCTGAG